>NZ_DASYBS010000009.1:0-131976 GCF_036500665.1 Cedecea sp. | reverse complement strand
CAATGCCGATCAGTTAAGGATCGGTTGACCGATCCTTAAACTGCTGCACTATAACGGCTTCCACAACAGGGAGCCGTTTTCTTATGCCGCTTCTTAATGACCTGCTCGATTTTAGCGACCATCCCCTTTTGCCTCCGCCTTGTGCACAGATGTTTGCAGAACATCTTCCCGCTGAGTGGATACAGCACTGCCCGACACTCTCTGAGCACGCAACCGTTCGCCGTCGGCGCCTGCCGGGGGATATGGTTATCTGGATGGTCGTGGCAATGGCCTTTTTCCGTAATGAGCCGATTACCGATGTGGTTCGTCGTCTGAACCTGAGTGCCGATGGCGACGCCGGCATGAACCTGCTGGCCCGCAGCGCTGTCACCCAGGCACGCCAGCGCGTGGGGGCGGCACCGGTTGAGTGGCTCTTCCGTCAGACCGCACAGACATGGGGAGCGGAACGCTACCGCAAGGATGACTGGCAGGGGTTGCAACTTTTTGCCGTTGATGGGGCACAGTTCAGAACACCTGACGAGCCTGAGCTTCGTGAATATTACGGCTCAGCGAATACCTCCACCCCACGCCAGAGCGCTTATCCGGTTATGCGTCTGGTGGCCTTAATGAACCTGGGCAGCCATGTGCTACTGGATACCGTGACCGCCCCTTACCGGCGAAGTGAACGGGGTGGAGAAAACGGTCCTGACCTCACTTCCGGCAGACCGCTATAAAGCAAAAGATGTGGCAGAGCTTTACCACTCACGGTGGGAAATCGAAGTCGGGTTCAGAAACCTGAAAAGTAGCCTGCTGGATAATGCGCTGGTGCTGAGAAGCCGTAAGGTTGACCTGCTGGAGCAGGAGGTGTGGGGCATGTTGCTCGCCTATAACCTGATACGTCGTGAGGCGACAAGGGTCGTGGAGAAACACAAAAAAGCGCCCTCAGAAATGAGCTTTAAGTTCGCCTTCCAGTTTATCGCGACGGAAATGATAGTGCTGGGAAATACGGTATCACCGGGGACAATCCCGAAACGGCTGGAGCACCTGCGGGGGAATCTGGAAGCGGTGTTCATAAAAAAACGCCCCCGACCATCAAGGCCGGGGGCAGTTAAGATGTCAAAAACCCGTTATCCGGTGAACGCCTATGCCGCTCCGCTTAAGTGAACGGCATTGCGCCGGATGGCGGGGTTTTTCTTATTTCGCCAGCCCGAGGCGCGGTATCTCAATCGCCGGGCATTTATCCATCACGACGCTTAATCCCGCATTTTGCGCCAGTACAGCAGCCTGCTCGTTTATCACGCCTAACTGCATCCACAGCGTTTTCGCCCCAATGGCAATGGCCTCCTGCGCAACGCCCCAGGCGGCCTCTGAATTGCGGAATACGTCGACCATGTCCACTTTCTTAGGAATATCGGCAAGCGTTGCATAGCCAGCCTGCCCCAGCAGCGTTTTACCCGCCACCTTCGGCGAGACAGGAATAACGTCGTAGCCCTGTTTTAACAGGTAGTCCATCACTCGATAGCTTGGACGATCGGGCTTATCACTCGCGCCCACCAGCGCAATGGTACGGGTTGTTTTCAGGATAGTTTCAATATCACTTTGTTTCATAGCGCCCCCATAAGATGTTATCTGAAGTGTATGCCAAAGCAGGGCTCCCGGCTATTTTTGTACCGGCAACGGGAGAGCGCAATTTCTGAAAATATGTCTATATGTTAATAGATAGGGTTTGGGTAAAATTTTGAAACATCCACCCAGCCAGCTCAACCAGGGAGAGTAACATGAGAGTCGGCCTGCCCGTAGTCACATTGATGTTGATGATGCCAGTGCTGGTCTGGGGAACAACCCTGCGGCTAAGTCCCGAAGTTGATTTACTGGTTCTTGACGGTAAAAAAGTTTCCAGCTCGCTTCTGAAAGGCGCCGAAAGCATTGAACTTGATAATGGGCCACACCAGTTAGTCATTAGGGTGGAAAAAAACCTTAACGTCACTCAACGTGACAGACGCCCTGGATTTTCTCCGCCACTGGTAGTCAGTTTTGACTCCAAAGAGATAGACCTGGTGAATATTATTCTACCGCGCAAAGACGACATACACGCCCAGACGCCTCCCTATATTAAGCTGCTTGATGGTCACGCAAAGCCCATTCCCATCAGAACCGACGTTCTGGAAACGATACCCGATCCCACCGGTACGGATTACGAGGAAGAGACACTGCGCTACAACAAAGCAGGGAAAAAAGCTTCAATGCCGGGGTTCGCGACGCTGACAGCCGTTGACGCCCATGATGTTGCCGCTGCGAAGCCAGCGTTCCCGCCTTCACAGTCTGAAACGCTGACGGAACAAAGGCTGAAGTATTTGTTTAGCCAGGCCGATAAATCGACACGCGCGCGCTTTTTACGCTGGGCAAAAGAGACGCCAACGCCATAGCGAAAACTCGCGCTTTTTTTGACTCCCTTCTCTTGCAGCGCCGGGGGCTTTTAGTAAGCTGTGGGCAACCCCAAAACAGCCCAGGAAAAGACAATGGAATTAACGACCCGCACACTTGCGGTAAAAAAACATATCGCACTGGTCGCCCACGATCACTGTAAGGATGCACTTTTAAAATGGGTACAGCGGCATAAAACCACGCTTGCCAGCCACACGCTATATGCTACCGGGACAACAGGTAATCTGATCCAGCGAGCAACGGGCCTTGAAGTACACGCGATGCTCAGCGGCCCAATGGGAGGCGACCAGCAGGTAGGCGCCTTGATTTCCGAAGGCAAAATTGACGTTCTGATTTTCTTCTGGGATCCGCTTAACGCCGTACCACATGACCCCGACGTTAAAGCCCTGCTGCGGCTGGCCACCGTCTGGAACATCCCGGTAGCCACCAACCTCTCCACCGCCGACTTTATCATTCACTCGCCGGGCTTTAACGAAAGCGTTGATATTCTGATCCCGGACTACCAACGCTATCTCAATGAACGCCTGAAATAATCAGGGCCGGTTCACCGCCGGCACGCCAAGCCGCTTGAGTGTGTCAACAAACACGGAAGGATCCTGTTTGTTAAACATCAGCCAGACACGGTGGCGTGCGCGGGTCAGCGCCACATACAGTAAACGCCGCTCCTCTGCATCCGGGAAATCCTCCGGCTGCGGCAGGAGTGCCTGCTCCATTATCGACTCGCGGGCAGGTGCAGGGAATCCGTCCTTCCTCTCCTGTAAGCCAAGAATAATCACGTAATCCGCCTGCTGCCCCTTACTCGCGTGGATAGTCATAAAATCGAGGTTGAGCTTTGGCCAACGCGTTGCGGCTTTTTCGAGGCTAGCCGGTCGTAAATGGTGATAACGAGCCAGAACCAGAATACGCTGCTCGGGCAGAGCGTAACCGCTAAGTTTATCAAGCAGGTCATCCAGCCGGTCGTCGGCAAGCAGGATAACGGCTTTTTTATCGCCTTTAGTGAGACTGTTCAGCGGCTTGTGTAACTGATGCGGATTCTGCTGAACAAACCCATTGGCAATTTCACCGATACGATCGTTAAAACGGTAGGTGGTATCCAGCGCACAGCTGTCGCCTTCACCGAAATGATGGCTAAATGCGGTCGTCAACGCCATTTCTGCACCGCTAAAGCGGTAGATAGCCTGCCAGTCATCACCCACGGCATACAGGGAAGTATGAGAGTTCTGACGCCGTAAAGCAGCCAGCAATGCAGCGCGCTGCGGAGAGATATCCTGAAACTCATCCACCAGAATATGCTTCCACGGGCTGATAAATCGCCCTTTTTCAAGAACGTTAATTGCCTGGTGGATTAGCCCTGAAAAATCAACCGCCTCTTCGGCTTTAAGGGCCGTTTTCCAGCTTTTCAGCAGCGGAGCCATCAGCTTGATGCGTCTGGTGAATAGCTCCCGTATGTCTTCAGGGGCACTGGCTATCATTTCCGCCTGCGACCCGCCATGCATTCGCATCAGGCCAAGCCAACGGTCCAGACGGCCGGCAAGCCGCTTCGCCAGGCGCTTATCCTGCCAGTACTCGCCGTCGGGGACCTCCCATTCCAGCTCTTCACTCAGCCACTGCCGCCAGCCCTTCGCCATCGCTTTTTTCTCCCGACATTGCTGCTGCCAGCTGTCGATAAGCAATTGATGGCGGCCAGCAGTATCGCTTTCCAGCGCGCTCACCCGAGGCACTTTTTTACTGCCCTGCTGGATGATATGCAGCGCCAGTGAATGGAAAGTTCTGGCAGAAATCGCCTCGGTGTTCAGGCGGCAGGAAATTCGCTCATCCATTTCCTGCGCCGCCTGGCGGCCAAACGCCAACAGCAGGATTTGTTCTTCTGTCGCTTCCCCGCGCTGCAATAACCAGCCCGCCCGAGCCACCAGTACCGAGGTTTTACCGCTCCCCGCCCCGGCCAGCACCAGCAACGAATCCTCGCCATTGACCACCGCGCGCGCCTGAGACGGATTCAGCGGAGAGCTTTCAACCTGTTCGAAGAAGGCGGAATACTTTTCCAGCATGCGTTCGGTATAAGCGGTATTTCGCTGATGGCGTCTCTCTTCACCCTGTTCAAGCCAGGCTTTGCATACCGCCCACGCTTCGCGGCAATTCTCAAATTCACTCAGCCGGCTTTGCGGCAGTGGGAGTGCGGCAATGGCGGCTCGCAGATTATCTTGCAGTCCTTGCATATCGCTACGCTTAAACCACACCTCTTTGCGGGTGCGCTGCGCTATCTCTTCACGTTGCGCGGCAAGCACTTCAGCGGCCACCTCACTCATCTCCGCACTCCAGCTCATCCAGAGCGAATTAAGATGGTGAAAAAACCGCTGCGTTTCCGCCCATTCGGTTCCGTGCAGGCGAACAACTTTGTCGTCAGGGAGAACAAACTCCAGCTCTCCCCACACCAGTCCACGCTTGCAGTTGATCGCTATTAACTGGTTGAATGGGATAAGATATTCATGGCGTTCGCCTTTTACCTCAACGCCGGCAGTCAGCAGCTTAACCCGATTATAGGGGTGCTGCGCTAAATGCTTGCCGAGAGAAGTTGCTTTGAGTTCCATTACGTTATCCGATCCAATGAGGTGGTTGTGGCTCAAGTTTAACTGCCGATGGAATGACGCTCCAGAGTAAAAACGCGTTACAATTGCTGTGGTTATTAAATCTATTATTTTCTGTCAGGAAAGCGTGACTATGCGTACCGTACTTAATGTTTTGAACTTCGTTTTGGGGGGATTTTTAACCACCCTTTCATGGCTATTTGCCACGCTGGTCAGCATTGTGCTGATTTTTACACTACCCCTCACTCGTTCCTGCTGGGAGATAACCAAACTCTCCTTCATCCCTTACGGTAATGAAGCTGTTCACGTTGATGAGCTTAACCCACAGGGTAAAAATGCACTGATGAATACCGGCGGTACGCTGCTGAATATTCTTTGGCTGATCTTCTTTGGCTGGTGGCTGTGTATTATGCATATTCTGGCCGGGATCGCGCAGTGCATTACCGTAATCGGGATCCCGGTTGGCATTGCTAACTTCAAGATTGCGGCCATCGCATTATGGCCAGTTGGTCGCCGAGTCGTATCGGTCGAAATGGCACGTGCTGCGCGTGAAGCCAATGCTCGTCGCCGTTTCCAGTAAGGAGCATTTGTGCTGACCCTAAGCCCACTTGTCCGTCGTTACACCTGGAACAGCGCATGGCTTTATAATTTGCGCATATTTATTGCCCTGACGGGTACGGCGGCGCTGCCGTGGTGGCTGGGTGAAGTAAAGCTGACCATTCCGCTAACGCTTGGGGTTGTTGCCGCAGCCCTTGCCGATTTAGATGACCGCGTAAGCGGGAGGCTGCGTAACTTGCTGATAACGCTGGTCAGCTTTTTTATCGCTTCGGCTTCTGTCGAACTGCTGTTCCCGTGGCCGTGGTTGTTTGCTTTAGGTTTAACAATTTCGACAAGTGGTTTTATTCTTCTCGGAGGGCTGGGCCAGCGCTATGCCACTATCGCTTTTGGTGCGCTGCTTATTGCCATCTATACCATGCTCGGTATTTCTCTCTATGAACACTGGTATCAGCAACCGCTGTTCCTTTTAGCAGGCGCAGTCTGGTACAACCTGCTAACGCTTGCCGGGCATTTGATTTTCCCCATTCGCCCACTGCAGGACAATTTGGCCCGCTGTTACGAAAGTCTTGCGAGTTTCCTGGAGATTAAAGCCACACTGTTTGACCCGGATATTGAAGAAGAAAGTCAGGCTCCGATGCTGCAACTGGCCATGGCTAACAGCCAGTTAGTGACCACCCTGAACCAAACAAAAAGTTCATTACTGACGCGCCTTCGCGGTGACCGCGGCCAGAGAGGAACGCGCAGGACATTGCACTACTATTTTGTTGCCCAGGATATTCACGAACGTGCCAGCTCTTCACATATTCAGTATCAGGCACTGCGCGATAAATTTCGCTACAGCGATGTAATGTTCCGTTTTCAGCGTTTGCTAACCATGCAGTCACAGGCTTGCCAACAGCTTTCACGCTCTATTCTACTGAGAACACCCTACCAGCACGATCCACGTTTTGAGCGTGCTTTCACCCATCTTGATTCAGCCCTGGAGCGTATTCGCGCAAGCCATGCAACCGCTTCGGAAATAAAGGCCTTCGGCTTTCTGATTAATAATCTACGGGCCATTGATGCTCAACTGGCAAACATTGAATCGGAACAGGCCAGTGCCGAGCCGCAAAACGATCCTGAGAACCGCCTTGCCGACGATAAACTGACCGGTTTCGGTGATATCTGGCAGCGCCTGGCGCTAAACTTTACGCCTGAATCAGCGCTATTCCGCCACGCAGTACGCATGTCATTGGTGCTGTGCGTTGGCTACGCGTTTATTCAGTTTACCGGCCTGCAGCACGGTTACTGGATACTGCTTACCAGTTTGTTTGTCTGCCAGCCAAATTACAGCGCTACGCGACGGCGACTTGCGCTACGTATCATCGGTACGCTGGTTGGGGTCGCGGTCGGTCTGCCTTTGCTTTGGCTTGTGCCCTCTCTGGAAGGCCAGTTAATACTGCTGGTCATTACCGGCGTTCTATTCTTCGCTTTCCGTAATGTTCAGTACGCCCATGCAACCATGTTCATCACGCTGCTGGTACTGCTGTGCTTTAATCTGCTTGGCGAAGGCTTTGAAGTCGCGCTTCCGCGCGTTTTTGATACGCTGCTGGGCTGCGCAATAGCCTGGGCTGCGGTAAGTTTTATCTGGCCAGACTGGCGGTTTCGGCGGCTGTCTCTGGTTGTTGAGCGTGCTTTCAATGCCAACTGCCGCTATCTGGATGCGATTCTTGAGCAGTATCATCAGGGGCGAGATAACCGTCTTGAATATCGTATTGCGCGGCGAGATGCCCATAACAAAGACGCCGAACTGGCTTCCGTTGTGTCTAACATGTCATCTGAGCCTCGCGTATCAGCAGAGATGCGCGAAGCTGCATTCCGCCTGCTTTGTCTCAACCATTCCTTTAATAGCTACATCTCTGCCTTAGGCGCACACCGGGAAAAACTTAGCCATGGTGATACGCTAATGCTGCTTGATGATGCCGTTTGCTATGTCGATGATGCCCTTCACCATCTCCCGGTGGATGAAGAACGCGTTCAGACCGCTCTCAGCGGGCTTTCTGCTCGTATCTCGCAGCTTGAGGCACGAGCGGAAACAAAAGAGCCGCTGGTACTACAGCAAATCGGGCTACTGATTGCCCTTCTGCCAGAAATATCACGCCTTCAGCAGCAAATATCTCAGTGGTCAGAATAGTGATGGTGGCGTCGCTCATAGCGGCGCCACCATTCCGTTAATTCTTCCCTGACCTGCGCCGGCAGAACCGCTTCATGTACTCCCTGAATTGCGCCCGCAAGCGCGAGCAGTACTTTAATTCCCACCGCTTTCCTGGTATGCCGCAACTTCAGCCATGAGCGCTTTGCGCCGAATAGCTGTAGCGTTTGCGGATCGCTAATACCCACTTCACGGAGCATAACTTCAATATTTAATGAAAGATTGGGGAGATCCTTAAGCCGGCGCGAACAGAACTTACGCTGTGTTTTCTCACGCTGCGCGCTTCTTAGCGCCTGAAGAGAGAGCTGGATAAGTTTGTCCTGATTCTCCCAGAGCTCCTCATCCACGCGGTAGTAATTGAGTGCAATGGGCAGCCCGCGTTTGCTGTACATAAGAGACGGTGCCGATTTTTTGCTGAAATAATCAGCACATTGTTCACAGGCACGCAGATAAAGTTCACCTTCGGCAACCATAGCGAAGACCACTCCCTCAACTGCCAGGCTGTAGCCACCAAACAACGGCCGATAACCAATTTTACCCAGGGACGAAAGATATTCCTGCGATTTATGAATCCTGACATACGTAACGTCTTTCATAATATATCCTTATAAATCAACCATTAAATAGTCAACATGGTTACTCACTCCCCTAATATCAGAAAATAAGTAACGTTACGGTCAATGGCAACGACAATTTCACCTCTGGCAGGTTTGCATAAAGAAAATGCGAAACACTTTCCGAAATTATGGTTGATCTTTGTTCGTACAGGTATTACTGTATATTCATACAGTAACCCATTAGGCGGGACTCACTATGCACTCACATAACTTTCACACTCATCTTCGTCATGTTGCAGTCGCTGCGCACTCCCCTGCTCAGTCACTATCTGATAACAGCGCACAGGGGTTAATTAGTGAAATGGTATACAGTGAAGACAACCCGTCGGTTACGCAGTTTATTCTGCTACCTTTATTGCAGCAGTTGGGACAACAGTCTCGCTGGCAGCTGTGGCTCACACCACAGCAAAAGCTCAGCCGTGAATGGTTGCTGGCAGCGGGGTTACCGCTAGCAAAAGTGATGCAGACGAGTCAGTTAGATCCCCTTTGCACCGTTGACGCGATGGTGAAGGCTCTCCAGACGGGAAATTACAGCGTGGTGATCGGTTGGTTACCAGAAGAATTAACAGATGAAGAACATATGCGGCTGACTATTGCAGCAGAAACCGGGAACGCAATGGGCTTCATAATGCGTCCAACCAGCAACATGACATCCGGTTCAAGACCACGAAATGGCCTAAAAATTCATTCTAGTTTGTATCATTAAGTAAATTTAGGAGAAATCCTGGAATTTTTTCATCGCGCCACATAATCCGCTGCCCTGACTCAAAAATCCCCGCCATGTGGCGGTTTGACGGGGTTCAATGGATGTACCTCACGTTCAAAAAGCGGTCCATTCTGTAAAAAAATATGTATGCAAGTCGTTTTTTTTCATATGCCTGACGGACTTCACACTTGTAACTTTTCAACTACGTTGTAGACTTTACCTCGCCAGGGTTGCTCTTCATAACACCGATATATCGGTAGAGTAACAATTGAGCATAAACCCGGGCGAAGGATTTAACCCTGGGCTTTAAATTGGTTTAGAGCTCATGGCCTTTTGGATGATAATGAGGCGCAAAAAATGAAAAAGACAGCTATCGCGATTGCAGTGGCACTGGCTGGCTTCGCTACCGTAGCGCAGGCCGCACCGAAAGATAACACCTGGTACACTGGTGCTAAACTGGGCTGGTCCCAGTACCACGACACCGGTTTCTACGGTAACGGCTATGACCGTGGTATCGGCAGTGGCCCGACCCACGAAAGCCAACTGGGTGCTGGCGCATTCGGTGGTTACCAGGTTAACCCGTACGTTGGTTTCGAAATGGGTTATGACTGGCTGGGCCGTATGCCTTACAAAGGCACCCCAGAAAACGGTGCTTTCAAAGCTCAGGGCGTGCAGCTGACCGCTAAACTGGGTTACCCAATCACTGACGATCTGGACATCTACACCCGTCTGGGTGGTATGGTTTGGCGTGCAGACTCTACCGCGCAGAACGCTGCTGGTGACCGTCTGAAAGACCACGACACCGGTGTTTCTCCAGTATTCGCTGGTGGTGTTGAGTGGGCAGTTACCCGTGACATCGCTACCCGTCTGGAATACCAGTGGGTTAACAACATCGGTGATGCACAGACCGTTGGTACTCGTCCGGACAACGGCATGCTGAGCGTAGGTGTTTCCTACCGCTTCGGCCAGCAAGAAGCTGCTGCTCCAGTTGTAGCGCCAGCTCCGGCACCAGCTCCAGAAGTACAGACCAAGCACTTCACTCTGAAGTCTGACGTTCTGTTCAACTTCAACAAAGCGACCCTGAAACCAGAAGGTCAGCAGGCACTGGATCAGCTGTACACCCAGCTGAGCAACCTGGATCCGAAAGACGGTTCCGTAGTTGTTCTGGGTTACACCGACCGTATCGGTTCTGAGCAGTACAACCTGAAACTGTCTGAAAAACGTGCACAGAGCGTTGTTGATTACCTGATTTCTAAAGGTATCCCAGCGAACAAAATCTCTCCACGTGGCATGGGCAAAGCTAACCCAGTTACCGGCAACACCTGTGACAACGTAGCGCCTAAAGCTAAACTGATCGACTGCCTGGCTCCAGATCGTCGCGTTGAGATCGAAGTTAAAGGTATCAAAGAAGTTGTAACTCAGCCTGCGGCATAAGTTACTCTTTCTTGAACAAAAACCCCGCCATGGCGGGGTTTTTTATTGGCTGGGATATCGCGATAGCTTCATCACTCTCCCACCTTCACAATGTCACTTTTTGCTCAGCATCGCCTGCAGATCCTGCTTAAGCGTCGACATCTTGCTTTCCACCTTCTCTTTACGTTCCGCATCTTCAATCAGCTGAACAACCGTTTCAGAAAGCGTATTACCACGGCGCTGTGCAAGCCCGGCCAGACGCTGCCAGACAAGGTATTCAAGATCGATGGACTTTTTACGGGTATGCTGATGCTCAGCGTTAAAATGCCTTTTACGCCGCGCACGGATAGTCTGCTTCATGCGGTTATGCAGCGCCGGATTCATGTGCTG
The DNA here is from genome assembly GCF_036500665.1 of Cedecea sp. Taxonomy (NCBI): domain Bacteria; kingdom Pseudomonadati; phylum Pseudomonadota; class Gammaproteobacteria; order Enterobacterales; family Enterobacteriaceae; genus Cedecea; species Cedecea sp. Next base: position 121,092 of record NZ_DASYBS010000009.1, on the reverse strand, counting down.
GTCAATCCAGTTCTGAACCAAAACCGGTACGTTTTCCAGCGTCAGCAGCTGCTCCACGGCCTCTTGTGCTGCACTGGCTTCGATGTATCGCGTAATTAATTCCCCTTCGCGATGTTTCTTCACCAGATACTTCCACTTCCAGCCGCTCTCGAGATTTTCCAACTGTTGATATTTCATTGTGATCTCAGTGTGACCGTGTAACTTAGTTCAGAATAACAGTTTTTCCGCCATTCGCTGAACTGAAAATCAAAGCTGTGAGGGGGATAAAACTGTGTTACTGCTTTATCCGTGTGCTACCCGGACGATTCTTGTATAATCGCGCCTTTGACATCTCATTAAAAAATATAGCGACTTTGACGACTAATCGACTTGACTGGCGTGCCCTGGTGCCTGATACCGAAAGCTATCAGGCAATTTTTGCACAGCCTTATGATACCGACTCTGCCCCTCTTTCTGCGGTTCAACCTCGTTTACTTTACGGGATTGAGCAACTCAACCTTTCCGTCTCTTCTGTCGACCTGATGCTGGTAAAAGCACCAGAAGAGCAAGAATATCTGGATCTTATCGCAGCGGCCGTTGAAGAAACGCGCGGTGAAGCCGAAGCGCTCACCGGCGGACATTACCTCATTGAAGGGAACCGCGTTACGCTACGCCCTGCAGAGCAAGCTGACGACAACTTCGCTTCCAGCGGAGAAGTTATCGCAGCCGACTGGGTCGAAGCGGAGCAGCTGTTCGGCTGCGTACGCCTGTTTGCGGGCGAAGTTACCCTCGAACCCGGACTGATTCATCGTGCTAACGGTGGCGTACTGGTTCTGTCTTTGCGTAGTGTCCTTGCCCAACCCCTGCTGTGGCTACGCCTGAAGCAAATGATGATTCAGGGCCGTTTCGACTGGATTTCGCCGGACGAAACCCGCCCGCTGCCGGTCAAAATTCCGTCATTAGCTCTGGACTTCAAATTGGTGCTGGTTGGCGAACGCGATTCGCTGGCCGATTTCCAGGAAATGGAAATGGATCTGGCTTCTGCCGCTATCTACAGTGAATTTGAAGATAATCTGCAAATCGCCTCTGCGGACGAAATGGCTCTCTGGTGCCAGTGGATATACGCCATTGCCGAGAAGAAGTCACTGCCAGCCCCCGCTGCGGATGCCTGGCAACCGCTGATTCGAGAAGCGGTGCGCTATACTGGCGATCAGGAAACACTGCCGCTCTGCCCATCATGGATTTCGCGCCAGCTACGTGAAGTCGCACCGTTTACGGAAGAAAGTACCTTCACTGCCGCACACCTCCTGCAAATGCTGGAACAGCGTGAATGGCGCGAAGGTTTCCTCGCCGAGTGCATGCAGGATGAAATCCTGCTTGAACAGATTCTGATTGAAACCGAAGGCGAAATGATAGGCCAGATCAACGCCCTGTCGGTGATTGAGTTCCCGGGTCATCCACGCGCGTTTGGTGAGCCCTCCCGCATTAGCTGCGTGGTTCACGTAGGCGACGGTGAGTTCACCGACGTTGAGCGTAAGGCGGAACTTGGCGGTAACATTCATGCCAAAGGCATGATGATCATGCAGGCGTTTCTGATGTCTGAGCTACAGCTCGATCAGCAGATTCCATTTTCTGCATCCATTACTTTTGAGCAGTCCTACAGCGAAGTAGACGGCGATAGCGCTTCGATGGCTGAACTTTGCGCGCTGATTAGCGCCCTTGCCAATGTCCCGATTTATCAGCACATCGCAATAACCGGCTCCGTCGATCAGTTTGGCCGCGTTCAGCCCGTTGGCGGGTTGAACGAAAAAGTGGAAGGGTTCTTCCGCATTTGCCAGCAGCGCGAGTTCAGCGGGCTTCAGGGTGTTATTATTCCTTTAGCTAACGTACGCCACCTGTCGCTGCATAAAGATGTTCTGGAGGCCGTCGAGCAAAATAAATTCTCGATTTGGGCTATTGACGACGTGGCCGATGCCCTGCCGTTATTGACCAATCTCCCGTGGGATGGCGAAGGGCAAAACACCCTGATGCGTGCGGTGCAGGAGCGTATTGCTCAGGCTTCGGCGCCGGATGTTCGCCAGCGCTTTCCGTGGCCGCTACGCTGGCTCAACTGGTTCAACCACAACTGATCGGACTTGTTGAGCGTACACGTGTTAGCTAACCTGCGTGCTTCATTATAAAAAGGCTTACTGTAGACATGGTAGATAAACGCGAATCCTATACGAAAGAAGATCTTCTTGCCTCTGGTCGTGGCGAACTGTTTGGCGCTGAAGGCCCACGGTTACCCGCGCCTCCAATGCTGATGATGGACCGCGTGGTCAAAATGACCGAAGACGGCGGTAACTTCGATAAAGGTTACGTTGAAGCAGAATTAGATATTACCCCTGACCTGTGGTTCTTTGCTTGCCACTTTATTGGCGATCCGGTGATGCCTGGCTGCCTGGGCCTGGATGCCATGTGGCAGCTGGTTGGGTTCTACCTCGGCTGGCTCGGCGGCGAAGGTAAAGGCCGTGCGCTGGGCGTAGGTGAAGTCAAACTGGCGGGGCAAATCCTGCCAACGGCGAAAAAGGTCACCTACCGTATTCACTTTAAGCGCGTTATCAACCGCCGCCTGATTATGGGCATGGCCGATGGCGAAGTGCTGGTGGATGGCCGCGTGATCTACACCGCCACCGACATGAAAGTGGGTCTGTTCAAAGACACTACCGCTTTCTAATACGGCCTCGTTAAGCTTTATCGCTAAGGCATCCATTGTTTGCAATGGGTGCCTTTTTGTTATCAGTTGCAAGCGAACGCACGAATTTTCGCCGTGGTTTTTATGGCGTTAATTGCTTAAACAACGTTCGAAATCACAAATCGTGAAGATAAAAAACGGCCCCTCTTGTCTGAAAAATGTTATGCGTTATGTTGATTTTTAGTTTCTCGAATGTAACTAGAGGTTAACAATAATGTCGAATAAGTTACGTGTCTCTTTCCTTGCTTCTGCCGTTCTGCTCTCTACCTCCGCGCTTTCTGCCGTGCCTCAGGGCTATCCGGCTGATTATCAGAAAATCATTGCTGCCGCGACTAAAGAAGGCAAAGTGGTACTCTACTCCACCACCGACACCAAAACCGCCGCGCCGCTCATTCAGGGCTTTGAGGCCGCTTACCCGGGTATCAAGGTAGAATATAACGACATGAACAGCACCGAGCTGTATAACCGTTATATCAGCGAGCAGGCCGCAGGCGGGACCAGCGGTGACGTTGTCTGGAGCTCTTCGATGGACACTGCCTTGAAGCTCGCCACCGACTATGCTCAGGAGTACAAATCCCCCGAACAAGGCCAGTTGCCTAAGTGGGCGGTATGGAAAGACAAGGCGTACGGCACCACCTACGAGCCGGTTATTTTTATCTACAATAAACGCCTGATCCCGGCAAACGAAGTGCCTGAAAGCCACGAGGCGCTGGCCAAACTGATTGCCAGCCAGCCGGATAAATTCAGCAAAAAGGTCACTACCTACGATATCGAAAAATCCGGTCTTGGTTTTATGCTCTCCGTCCAGGATTACAAGGCCGATCCGAACTACTTTAAAACGCTGGCAGACATAGCCAAAGGGGGTCTTTCGGTCCAGTCTTCCACCGGGACGATGATGGAGCGTGTTTCCTCCGGTGAGAACCTGATTGGCTTCAACATCCTGGGCTCCTACGCCGAAGCACGCGCCAAAACGGATACCTCTCTCGGTATTGCCTGGCCGAAGGACTATACCCTGGTGCTGTCACGCGTATCCTTTATCAGCAGTGAAGCCAAAAACAGCAACGCGGCAAAGCTGTGGATTGACTACGTGCTGTCTGAGAAAGGACAAAATATTCTTGCCAACAAGGCCGATATTCCGTCCATTCGTAATGATATCGACGGTGACAACGATATCGACGGTATGACTAAGAAGCTCGGCAATGCGCTAAAACCAATCCCGGTTGATGAAACCCTGCTGGAATACCTGCAGCAGAAAAAACGTCTGGACTACATCAAGCAGTGGCGCGAAGCCGCCGCGAAATAATCCTTTGATGAGGCGCACCGTCCGGCTGCGCCTCGCTTAACCCGAACACATTAGGCTATTCAGGCTTACTGACCTGAGGGATCGTTACATGGATGCATTACGCAGAAAGTGGCAGAGCCTGCCGCGCGGCATCGTGGTGCTGATAACTGCGCTGGTTATCTATATTCCACTGTCGTTTATCGTTATACAGAGCTTCCTTTCGGCGCCGTTTTTTTCGCCGTCGAAAGAGTGGAGTATTGAGTCCTTTGAGTTCATCTTCACCGACTCCGATTTTTACCTGGCGCTGAAAAGCGGCTTTATCCTGGCCTTTGGGCTGGTGATTATTGCCATCCCGCTGGGCGGCATTCTGGCTTTCCTGATGGTTCGTACCGACCTGCCCGGCAGGCGGATCATTGAGCCGCTGATTCTGGTGCCTATCTTCGTATCTCCTATGGTGCTGGGATTCGGCTACGTGGTGGCCGCAGGCCCGGTCGGTTTCTTCTCTCTGTGGGCTCAGTCGCTGCTTGGTTTCGTGCCGTGGAATATCTACGACATGTCGAGCATCGTGGTGATTGCCGGCCTGACGCACGTTCCCCATGCCTATCTCTATATTTCCTCGGCGCTACGTAGCGTAGGCTCTGATGTGGAGGAAGCGGCCCGCATCGCAGGCGCAACGCCGCTTCAGGTGATGACTGCCGTCAGCCTGCCGATGGTGCGCCCGGCGATGCTTTACGCCACCGTGCTGCTGTTCTTCCTCGGGCTGGAAGTTTTCGGCCTGATGCTCGTGCTGGGCGATCCGGAAGGCAATATGGTGCTGGCGACCTACCTCTACAAGCTCACCAATAAGCTCGGCACGCCTTCTTATCACCTGATGGCTGCCGTCGCCGTGGTGCTGATTTGTATCACTATTCCGCTGGTCATGCTGCAACGCCGCCTGATGCGCACGGCAAATCGCTTTGTCACCGTCAAAGGCAAAGCCTCTCAGGCGCGCGCCTTACCGCTTGGAAAATGGCGCTGGGTCGCAGGCGCTGTGGTGGCGTTCTGGCTGACCGTTACCATCGGTGTACCGCTGATTGGCGTTATCCTTCGTTCCTTTATTTCCAACTGGGGCGTGGGCGTTTCGCTGTGGGATGAGCTGTCGCTCAATACCTTCCGCACTATCTGGGAACAGCCCAACCTGCTGCGGGCCATCGTCAACTCTATGGCGATTGGCGTCATCGGCGGTGCGCTGGCGGTGGTTTGCTACCTGTTTATCGGCATCGCTATGCACAGAAAGCCGGATAACGTCACTCGTTTCTTAGACTACAGCGTGCTGGTACCCCGTGCCGTGCCTGGCCTGCTGGCCGGTCTGGCCTTTCTGTGGGTGTTCTTATTCCTGCCCATGTGGCTCGATAACGCGCTGAAATCCGGCTGGCTTTCGGGTATGCCGTGGTCCCAGTGGCTGCGGGATAACCTTATCGTCTGGTTGCGCTCGCTGCGCAGCACGATATTCAGCGTCTGGCTGGCCTATACCGTCGTGTGGATGGCCTATGGCCTGCGCCTTATCTCGTCTACCCTGCTGCAGGTTGGGCCGGAGCTGGAAGAGGCCGCCCGCAGCACCGGGGCAAGCCGCGGACAGATTACCCGTCACGTCACCATCCCATTGTCGCGCTACGGCCTGATTGGCTCCTGGCTGCTGATGTTCCTGATCTTTGAGCGTGAATATTCTACCGGTGTCTACCTGCTTTCACCCGGCACCGAAACCATCGGCTCAATGCTGGTTTCGCTGTGGGCGGCAGGCGCCATCGATATTGTCGCCGCACTTTCCTTTATCAATATTCTGTTCGTGGTGTTAGGGCTCGGCATTGCCCTTCGTTTTGGAGTGAAATTACATGATTGAGTTATCGGTCGAGAACCTGCACTTAACCTACGGCGACAACCCGGTGCTGAAAGGCGTTTCCATGGATCTCAAACGCGGTGAGGTCGTCTCACTGCTTGGTCCTTCCGGCAGCGGCAAAACCACGCTGCTACGCGCCGTCGCCGGGCTGGAAAAGCCCACCCAGGGCACTATTGTTATCGGGAAAAGCAACGTTTACGACGGTGCGTCCCGTAAAGAGATCCCAGCGGAGGAACGTAACCTGGGGCTGGTATTCCAGTCTTATGCCCTGTGGCCGCATAAAACCGTCTTTGAAAATGTCGCTTACCCGCTAAAGCTGCGTAAAGTGGCGACGGCGGAGATCAATCAGCGGGTGCAGGCGGTTTTGGATCAGCTGGGCCTGGGTCACCTCGGCCAGCGCCATCCTTATCAGCTTTCCGGCGGGCAGCAGCAGCGCGTGGCCATTGGCCGGGCGCTGGTGTATAACCCACCGGTGATTTTGCTGGATGAGCCGCTTTCCAACCTGGATGCGAAGCTACGCGAAGAGGCGCGCGTCTTCCTGCGTGAGCTGATTATCAAGCTCGGCCTGTCAGCGCTGATGGTTACCCACGACCAAAACGAAGCGATGGCGATTTCCGACCGAATCCTGCTGCTGAATAACGGCAAAATAGAGCAACAGGGCACGCCGCAGGAGATGTATGGCTCGCCGCAAACGCTCTTTACCGCCGAGTTTATGGGCAGCAACAACCGCCTGAACGGCAAGGTGACCGAAGTGCGCGACGGCAAAGCACGCATCGAAGGCTGCGACTGGGCGCTATGGGGGCAAGCAGGCGCTGGCGTAGTGGCCGGGCAGGAAGGCACGGCGGTGATTCGCGTTGAGCGCGTCCGTATTGCAGACCAGCCGGGAGAAAACGGCATGACGCTGCCGCTGTTGACCAGCATGTATTTAGGCGACCGTTGGGAGTATTTATTCCGTACCGCGGGGGATGATTTCGTTATCCGCGCCTACGGCAATGAAATGCGTGACGCTCAACCGCATCATCTGCAGCTGCCAGAACAGCACGTCTGGATTTTCCCTAAACCCTGATTGATTTTACATGGGCTCAAAAAGGCGAAACCTCCGCACGGCGGAGGTTTCTTTTTCTAAAGAGACAGTGATTACGCAGTAACCGCCCTGTCTTCCATGGCTTCTCGCCAGCCTCCCATCCAATAGGACCTCTGATTCAGAGTCTGATATGGACAAATCTCTTTTGAGCGTCCGGCGATACCTGCTTGATAACCACGTTGATGTGCCCGTTCCAGGCGATCTCGTTTTTGTCTCTTCATGCCTCGTTTCCCTCATTACATTGTCTGGTGGAAAAGAAAACAGTGATTACAAAGTGTGCAACCACAGGTAATCAATAACGCGAAATGGCATGAGCGTCAATGCGCAAAATTCACGCCAATGTCATATTTATGCGCTATTCTGGTTATCTTTTCGGCGAAAAGTCGGGCTATCTCAGCGCTAAGCGGTTCACAAAAAAAGAAAAGCTGCGACCACCCATCGGTGAAAATCGCAGCTTTTTCGTACCAATCATTTTACCTATTAATTAAGCCGTGTGAGCTCCGAAGCCATGCTCTTCGCTTCCTGCTGCCAGCCCTGCGCCAGCGTTTTCACCATCGCGTCGTAGCCGTCATCCTGCTGCTTCAGTTCGATATGGAACGGACGCTTGATGATCTCACCCTGGCGCTTCAGCAACCACTCTCCGCTGACAATTACCTTACCGTCGTAGCGGCCGTGGAAGCCGGTCACGTTCACGCTTAGCGCTTCCTGATCGTTTCCTAACGGCTGAGAAGCAACCACCCAGCCAGGCAGCGCGCTACTGAGGTTACTCACCAGCGTATTACGCAGCTGCTGGTCCAGCGGGCTGGCCCACAGATTACTGGATGCAATGACGTACTGCACATCGGTCGTCTGGTAAACCACCCCGGTACCCGCCAGGAAATCAGGGACCGTAATCTGATCGACCCACAGTAAGTGGCTTCCCGGCTGGCTCACGGCCTGCATAACAGGCTGTGAGCTTTGCGGCAGCTGATAGTACGTCTTGCCGTTATCGCTACTGCTACAGGCGGACAGCGTTAAAACGGCGGCTAGCGTGAGCCACTTTTTCATGGTTGTGCCCTCTTCGGCTGCGGATCCTTTTTATCCTTCGCTTCAAATATCAGCGAATTGCTCTTGTCGTTCAGCGTGCGCAATACCGGCTGCAGCTCACGCAGCACCTGATCAAGACGCTGCATATCCGCCACCATCTTGTTGTAGGCCGCGGAGCCAGGCTGGAAGCCCTGCATGCTGCGGTTCAGCTCGCGAAGCGTTTTCTGCATATCTTCCGGCAGCTGCTGCATAGACTGGCTGGCGGTTATCTTATTCAGGTTATCCAGCGTCTGTTGCAGATGACGCATGGTTTTCTGACTTTCACCCAGCGTGTTCGTCGCCTGTTCCAGCATCGGCGAAATCGGCAGATTGTTGATCTTGTTCAGCGTTTCCAGCAGTTTCTGCTGAATTTGCGCCAGACCGCCGCTCATGGTTGGAATAACCGGATAACCGCTGATGCTCGGAATGTCTGTCACCGTTTTCTCATTCGGATAGAAATCAAGATCGATATACAGCGCCCCGGTGATCAGATTGCCGGTTTTCATTGAGGCACGCAGCCCGCGCTGAATCAACGCCTTCAGGTTCGATGGGATATCCGCCTCATTCCCCACCATATTTTTCAGGCGTTCCGGCTCAATACGAATCAACACCGGAATACGGAAATCATCGTTCAGCTTCTGGCGCATGCTTTCATTAAAGAACGGCACCTGAGCGACGGTACCCAGACGAATGCCCCGGAACTCTACCGGCGCACCCGGCTGCAGGCCGCGAATAGAATCTTTAAAGAACATCAGGTAGTCGATATGATCGGTAAACAGCGAATCCTGAATGCTTTTCTGATCGTCAAACAGCTGGAAGTCGGTGCCGGATTCAACCGGCTTGCCCCACTCCCACCCGTCAGGCACGTCGAAGCTCACGCCGCCGCTAAACAGCGTGGTCAGCGAGCCCATTTCAACACGCATGCCCTGGGAAGACATATCCACGGCAATGCCGCTGTCTTTCCAGAAGCGAACGTTGCTGGTAATCAACCTGTCGTTCGGCGCGGCGATAAACAGCTGGTAGCTGATAGCACGTTTATTGGTATCAAAGGTGCTGGTTTCCACCGAGCCCACGCGGTAGCCGCGGAACAACACCGGGTCTCCAGGGGTGAGCTGACCTGCTTTTTTGCTGTCGAGCGTGATGCGAATACCTTTAGCGTCAGGCGGCGCAAGCGGGGGGGCATCCAGCAAAGCATAGTTTTCCGGCTGCTCGCCTTTGGTGCCAGGCTGCAGCTCAATATAGGCGCCGGACAGCAGCGTCCCAAGTCCGGAAATCCCTTCCCGCCCAACCTGCGGTTTTACCACCCAGAAGACAGAATCTTTATGCAGCAGCTTTTCCATCCCGGAATTGAGCCGGGCCTTAATTTCCACGTGGTGTAAATCATCAGTAAGCTGTGCGCTTTCTACGACACCGACATCCACGCTGCGGCTTTTAATGGTGGTTTTTCCGCCCTCAATTCCTTCGGCATTGGCGGTGATCAGGGTCACTTCCGGCCCCTGATGGCTGTAGTGGTAAAACAGGATCCAGGCGCCAATCAGCGCCGTTACGATGGGAAAGATCCAAACCGGCGACCAGTTTTTTACCTTCTGTACTTTCGCCTCGCCGCTCTTATTTTCCATGCTCGGAAGACTCCTCATCAGTTACATCGTCTGCTCGATCCCAGGACAAGCGAGGGTCAAAGGTCATCGCTGCAAACATCGTCAAAATAACCACAAAAGCAAACATTAATGCCCCCATAGCCGGGTAGATATTCATCAACCCGCCCATACGCACCAGCGCAGAAAGGACGGCAATCACGAACACGTCGATCATTGACCAGCGGCCAACAAATTCGACAACTTCATAAATCAGATGCATACGTTCGCTGTCACGCCTGCCGTGCCCTTTTGCATCCCAGCACAGCCAGGCAATGGCGATCATTTTCAGCGTCGGCACCATAATACTGGCGATGAAAATCACCATCGCCACCGGATAAGATCCCTCGCTCCAGAGCAGGATCACCCCGGCTAAAATCGTGGAGGGATATTTGCTACCCAGCATCTCGGTGACCATGATCGGCAAAATGTTCGCTGGCAGGTAGAGCATGATAGAAGTGATCAGCAGCGCCAGCGTCCACTGCAGGCTGTGTCTGCGGCGCACGTGACCGTGTGTCCCACAGCGCGGGCAAACCAGCGTGTCAGCCTCAACAATTGCCGTACAGCAGGAGCAGGAACGCAGCCCCTGCTTGATACCCGATACGCCAACTTTTAGCGGCTGATGCACCGGCGGCATGGGCGCAATATCGTCCCAAAGCCAGCGTCTGTCGACGCACTGGAAGGCCCTTAGCTGCAAAATACAGAACAGGCACCAGGGTATAAAACTGCTGCCCACGCCAATATCGCCATAGGCCATAAGCTTAACGAAGCTGACCAGGACGCCGGCGAGGAAGATTTCCGCCATGCCCCAGCTTTTCAGCTGGAACAGGACTCGCGCCAGCCAGCGTTTAAGCCCGAAAGGTAGCTTCGCCTGGTTAACTAACAGCAGGATGGTTATCAGGCAGAAGGCCGGCACCGCCTGGACAAAAAGCAGAAAGAAGGTGCCGAGGCTGGCGTAATCCTCAGAAAACATCACGCCGGGGATTTGCATCAGCGTGACTTCGCTGCTGATCCCGGCCACCTTCATATTAATGAAAGGGAACAGGTTGGCCAGCAGCAGCATAAACAGCCCCGCCAAAGCGTAAGCCGTCGGCCGCTGGCGCGGTAAATACCACTGCATGACCAACGGTGTGCCACAGCGCGGGCAGGAGGCTTTGTGGCCGTCCTGCAGCTCCGGCAATGCCACCAGCAAATCACATTGTCGACACAAAATATGCGAGCGATGGTGGTGTGTGGCACACATCGTAACTCTCCTTAGATTACGAGCCGTTTTTCAGCGCTTCGAGATACTCCCAGCGTTCGAATGCCTCTTCCAGAGCCAGCTCCGCTGCGGACATTTCCGCGAGGACTTTCTGGGTCGTATCGTGCGGCTGGTTAAAGAAATCCGCATCGCCGACTTTTGCCTGCAGCACGCCTAAATCGGCCTCAAGCTGCTCAAGTCGTTGAGGCAGCTGCTCCAGTTCGCGCTGCAGGTTATAGCTTAGTTTGCTATTGGCACGTTTAACAGGTTCTGCTTTTTGCGCTTCAACCTTCTCGGATTTAGCCGCAGCCGCCTGGCGTAAAGGCTGGGCGGAACCCTGCTGGCCTTTGGCATCATGGTAGCCGCCGACATAGCGACCGATTTTGCCCTGGCCTTCGAAGATCCAGCATTCGGTGACGGTATTATCGACAAACTGACGGTCGTGGCTAACCAGCATAACCGTGCCCTGGTAGCCATCAATCAGCTCTTCCAGCAGTTCCAGCGTTTCGACGTCCAGGTCGTTGGTTGGTTCATCGAGGATCAGCAGGTTGCTAGGTTTTAAGAATAAACGGGCCAGCAGCAGGCGGTTTCTTTCCCCACCGGAAAGCGCACGCACCGGGGTCATGGCGCGTTTTGGATGGAACAGGAAGTCCTGCAGGTAGCCCAGCACGTGGCGCGGCTTGCCGTTTACCATCACTTCCTGCTTCCCTTCAGCCAGGTTATCCATCACCGTGCGGTCAGGATCCAACTCGGCGCGGTGCTGATCGAAGTAGGCCACTTCCAGCTTGGTACCGCAGTGCACGCGGCCGCTGTCGGCCTGTAGCTGGCTAAGCATCAGCTTAAGCAGCGTGGTTTTACCGCAGCCATTCGCCCCCACCAGCGCGATTTTATCGCCACGCTGAACCTGAGCGGAGAAATCACGCACCAGCGTTTTGCCGGCAACCTGGTAATTAACGTCTTCCATCTCGAAGACGATTTTGCCGGAGCGGCTCGCCTCTTCGACCTGCATTTTCGCGCTGCCCATCACTTCGCGGCGTTCACCGCGCTCGCGGCGCATCGCTTTCAGGGCACGAACGCGCCCTTCGTTACGGGTTCGACGCGCTTTGATGCCCTGGCGGATCCACACTTCTTCCTGCGCCAGCTTGCGGTCAAACTCGGCGTTCTGTAGCTCTTCCACGCGCAGGGCTTCTTCTTTCGCCAGCAGATACTGATCGTAATCGCCCGGGTAAGACACCAGCTTGCCGCGATCCAGGTCGACAATACGGGTCGCCATATTGCGAATAAAGGAACGGTCGTGGGAGATAAAGATAATGCTGCCCTGGAACTCCTTCAGGAAGCCTTCCAGCCAGTCGATGGTTTCGATATCCAGGTGGTTAGTCGGTTCATCAAGCAGCAGCACGCGCGGGGAGCTGACCAGCGCGCGGCCCAGCGCCGCTTTACGCAGCCAGCCGCCGGACAGCGCGGAAAGCTCGGTATCCGCTTCCAGGCCAAGCTGCTCAAGCACTTCATTAATGCGGCTGTCCAGCTGCCACAGTCCCTGATGATCGAGGATCTCCTGAATGCGCGCCATCTCGTTGAGATTTTTGTCGCTCGGATCGGTCATCACTTTATGGGAGATATCGTGATAAGCCTTCAGGTACTCAGCCTGCTCTTCCACGCCTTCAGCCACAAAGTCATACACCGTGCCCGCAACGTTACGCGGCGGATCCTGCTGCAAACGTGCCACGATCAGATCCTGTTCATACACCATGCGGCCATCGTCCAGCGGCAGCTCACGGTTGAGGATCTTCATCAGCGTTGATTTGCCCGCGCCGTTGCGGCCGACCAGACAGACGCGTTCGTTTTCTTCAATGTGTAATTCAGTGTTATCTAACAGCGGCGCGTCGCTAAACGACAGCCAGGCACCGTGCATACTAATTAATGACATGACTATTAATCCCGGGATTCGTGAGTGACTAACCAGCAGTTATGGATCTGGCGGTTGCGCGCAAAGTCCTGCGACTGCGTTTTTTGTGTGATTTCCTGTGCAACCAGGCCAAGCTCCACCAGGCCGGCGAAGTCCATTTTGAAGCCACGTTTATTGTTGGAGAACATAATGGTGCCACCGCGACGCAGCAGGCGTTTCAGATCCTTCATCAGCGCAATATGGTCACGCTGCACGTCGAAAGAATCTTCCATACGCTTGGAGTTGGAGAACGTCGGCGGGTCAATAAAGATCAGGTCGAACTGTTCGTCGCTGTCGCGCAGCCAGCCAAGGCAATCAGCCTGGACCAGGCGATGTGCTCGACCGGTTAGGCCGTTCAGGCGCAGGTTACGCTCCGCCCACTCGAGATAGGTACGCGACATATCCACCGTGGTGGTGCTTTTCGCCCCGCCGAGACCCGCATGTACCGTTGCGCTGCCGGTATAAGCGAACAGGTTCAGGAAGTCTTTCCCTTTACTCATCTGGCCCAGCATACGGCGAGCGATGCGGTGGTCAAGGAACAGGCCGGTATCCAGGTAGTCGGTGAGGTTAACCCACAGGCGCGCGTCAAATTCGCTGACTTCCATGAAATCGCCCTTCTCGCCCATCTTCTGGTACTGACTTTTCCCTTTCTGACGCTCGCGGGTTTTTAGCACCAGCTTGTTGGTTGGCAGCTCAAGTACCGCAAGCGTTGCCGCGATGACGTCAAACAGGCGCTGGCGGGCTTTATTCGGATCGATGGTTTTCGGGGGCGCATATTCCTGCACCACGACCCAGTCGCCGTAGCGGTCAACCGCAACGTTGTAGTCCGGCAGGTCGCCGTCGTACAGGCGATAGCATTCAATCCCCTCCTGACGGGCCCACTTATCAAGCTTTTTGACGTTTTTACGCAGGCGGTTGGCATAATCTTCAGCAATCTGACCGCTGGCTGCGGCAACACCGGCAGGGCTAACCGCCAGCTGATAGTTTTTCTGCACGCAGTCCAGCGGGCCGTTTTTCGCTTTAAACTGGCGATCGGCGCGCAGCTGCAGACAGCTCAGCAGCTCAGGGGAGGCGCTGAACAGCGACAGATTCCAGCCGCCGAACTGATTTTTCAGATGGCGACCCAGCAGGCTGTGCAGGGCAATCAGAGCAGGCTCGCTTTCCAGACGCTCACCGTAAGGTGGGTTACTGACCACCGTACCCGCAGGGCCTTCCGGCAGCGGGTTAGTCAGCTTAGCGACGTCCTTAACGTCAAAACTGATCACCTCGCCAAGACCTGCGCGACGGGCGTTGGCGCGGGCGCGTTCAATGACGCGGCTGTCGTTATCTGAACCATAGAAGCGAGACGGATATTCAGTCAGGCCACGGCGAGCGCGAACCTGTGCCTCGGTCACCACCTCTTTCCAGACGTCGGCATCATGCTTCGCCCAGTTCAGGAAGCCCCAATGCTTACGATGCAGGCCCGGCGCACGATCGGTAGCGATCATCGCACCTTCAATCAGCAGCGTACCGGAACCGCACATCGGATCCAGCAGCGGCGTACCGTGCTGCCAGCCGGAACGCATCACGATGGCCGCAGCCAGGGTTTCTTTAATAGGCGCAGCACCGGTTGCATCGCGGTAGCCTCGCTGATGCAGACCTTCACCGCTGAGATCCAGCGCAATGCTGGCGGTATCTTTGTTCAGCCAGACGTTAATGCGCAGATCGGGCTGTTCGCGATCGACATCCGGGCGCGGCAGATTTTTGCGGGTAAAGGAGTCAACAATGGCATCCTTTACCTTCAGCGCGCCGTACTGGCTGTTGCGGATGGTTTCATTCAGACCGCTGAAGTGGACGGCAAACGTTGCGCCCGGCCCGAACAGCGCAGGCCAGTCGATAGCCATCACGCCAAGGTAAAGGTCGAGATCGCTGTAAACTTTGCATTCGCTGAGCGGCAGCAAAATGCGCGAAGCCAGGCGGCTCCACATCAGGCTTTGATAGAGTAGACGAGTATCCCCCTGGAAATGTACGCCGCCCTGAACCACCTGGCAGCCCTGGGCCCCCAAGTTTTCTAGTTCAGTTTTTAACAGCTCTTCAAGCCCACGCGCCGTACTGGCAAACAGAGAATTCATATCGTCACTTATCAGGTAAAAAGAAAATTGTGGCGCATTATAGCTAATCCGCAACGCATGTCATAAAGTTGCCCTCTTAATTTATTTCCCACGGAGGGCGCCGTGATTACTTTGTCTCAACTCTTTATTCACCCGGTAAAATCGATGCGCGGTTTGGCGCTCTCCCACGCGCAGGTAACCACCTGCGGGCTGGCCTTCGATCGCATCTTTATGATTACCGAACTGGATGGCACCTTTATTACCGCCCGCCAGCACCCACAGATGGTTTTGTTCACCCCGGCGTTTCTGCATGACGGCCTTTATCTATCAGCCCCGGACGGCAGCTCGGCCAGCATTCGCTTTGCTGATTTTGCCGAGGCGCCTGCGCCAACTGAAGTCTGGGGTTCGCACTTTACCGCGCTTATTGCCCCTGACGAAATTAACCAGTGGCTAAGCGGTTTCTTCTCCCGCCCGGTGCAGCTTCGCTGGGTTGGTGAGGAGCCTACCCGCCGGGTGAAGCGTCACGAAGAGGTACCGCTCTCGTTTGCCGACGGCTTCCCTTATTTGCTGACCAATGAAGCCTCGCTGCGCGACCTGCAAAACCGCTGCCCGGCCAGCGTCAAAATGACCCAGTTCCGCCCCAATATGGTGGTCACCGGGGTACCCGCATGGGCAGAAGACACCTGGAAAGTGGTGCGTATCGGCGGCGTCACCTTCGACGTCGTCAAGCCCTGCAGCCGCTGTATCTTTACCACCGTAAGCCCGGAACGTGGCCTGAAACACCCAAGCGGCGAACCGTTGAAAACGCTGCAGGGTTTCCGTACGGCACAAGATAACAGCGGTGCAGTAGACTTCGGGCAGAACTTAATTGCCCGTAACAGCGGGGTTATCCGCGTGGGCGATGAGCTGGAAGTGCTGGCCCACAAACCGGCCAATGTTTATGGCCCGGGTGAAGTGGTCGAAAGCCTCGAGCCGCAAAGCCAGCCTGAAAGCAGCGTTAATATCGACTGGGAAGGCACCACGTTCCAGGGTAATAACCAGCAAATTCTGCTGGAGCAGCTGGAAAACAAAGGGATCCGCGTCCCCTATTCTTGCCGGGCCGGAATTTGCGGAAGCTGTCGAATTCGTTTGCTGGACGGCGAAGTGAAGGCGTTAAAGAAAGGTGCGATTGGCGCCGATGGCACAATTTTGTGCTGCAGCTGTGTTCCTGCCGGAAACGTGAGCGTCGCGCCGCGTTAAACGGCCTGATCCAGGCTGAGGCCGCTGCTCAAAGGCTGCGGTTTCAGTCGGTCATTCATGACTTTGATAGCATCACCCAGCTGCATAGTGCGGCCGGCTAACGTGAGCCCCTGCTGAGCGAGCAGGCAAAGCGCGGCATTATCACCGGTTTCTACCACCAGCAGGTTCACCTGCTGCATATTCTCGCTTAGCCACACGCAGGCCCCGTCCCCGATCCCCGGCTGCCAACAGTCACCGTGAGAGACAAAATGCCAGCTTTTCGGCATCTGTGGTTTCAGGAAACGAATCGCCACCAGGGCGTTGAGCACCAGTTCAGCACGTTGCTCGTTACCCAACGGTAAATCACGGCATTTTTCTTCAAAGGAGAAATAGAGCGCCGCGTCATCGACACAAAAGCCTGAATTTTCAAAGGCATCCGGGGTCAGCATTTTGCGCGGAAAGCGCGAACGGAATAGCATGCCATTGGCCAAATCGAGCATCATTCGATCGTGCTCTTCATCGAAATACCAACGCCAGTTATCGTCCGGTTTTATCCGCATAATGCTTACCCTTCATTTATCCCGCTGCTGAATTGCCACTCAAATTCATACCATATTAATAAAAGACCAATATGTTTAAATAAGCAACAGTAGCGGAATATAAAACAACCAGAGCCGAAAATAAAGCCCTGGTTGTTTGCAAAGCGTAAATGATCAGAGATGAGTAACGATTTCTTTAATCAACGGCGGGCCTTTAAAAATGAAGCCGGAGTATATTTGAACCAGTGAAGCTCCCGCCGCGATCTTCTCGCGAGCAGCGATAACTGAATCAATACCGCCGACGCCGATAATCGGTAGTCGACCATTTAATTCCTGAGACAAGCGACGAATAATTTCCGTGCTTTTTAATTGTACCGGGCGACCGCTTAAGCCACCGGTTTCGTCGCAGTGCTTCATCCCCTGGACAAGACTACGGTCTAAGGTGGTATTGGTTGCAATCACCCCATCAATATTATGGCGAACTAAACTGTCCGCAACCTGGATCAATTCTTCCTCAGAAAGATCCGGCGCGATCTTCACCGCCACAGGAACATATTTATGGTGGATAGCTTGCAGCGCCTGCTGTTTATTTTTAATGGCGCTTAAAAGATCGTCCAGCGCTTCACCATATTGCAACGAACGTAATCCTGGGGTATTTGGTGACGAAATATTGATCGCAATGTAGCCAGCATACGGATAAATCTTATCCATGCAGATCAAATAATCATCTTTACCCTGCTCAACGGGGGTATCTTTATTCTTGCCGATATTAATCCCGAGCACGCCGTCGAAATGCGCTTTTTTGACGTTTTCAACCAGGTTATCCACCCCGAGATTATTAAACCCCATTCGGTTGATCAGCCCTTCGGCCTCCACCAGGCGGAAGATGCGCGGTTTATCGTTCCCCGGCTGCGGACGCGGCGTCACGGTGCCAATCTCAATGGAGCCAAAGCCCATCGCCCCGAAGGCATCAATGCATTCCCCGTTTTTATCCAGACCCGCGGCTAAGCCCAGCGGGTTCTTGAACGTTAACCCCATGCAGGTCACCGGTTTTGACGGCACGTTCTGACGAACCAGCCACTCAAGCGGCGTACCGGTGACAAAACGTAACTGCTGAAAAGTTAACTCATGCGCGCGCTCTGGATCGAGCTGAAAAAGGGCTTTACGAACGAAGGGGTAGTACATGAACTCTCCTGGATTCCCGGTGTGCAGACCGGGGCGCTATTATTCACGATCCAGGGGATGATTGGAATTGACCTGTCGCAAAAAAGCCTGAATAGAGGCAAACGTTTTCTTTCCCAACGCGCAATATGCGCTTTTTCGCAAATCTATCCTGGAAAAATCACTTAGCCACGGAAATCATCTCTGCGAGTATCACGCTAATTGTTATCAATGTTAGATAAAAGCAAACAATTAGTTATAAGGAGTCGTGATGCGTGTGATTACCCTGGCCGGAAGCCCTCGCTACCCGTCCCGTTCCAGCTCGCTGCTGGAGTATGCGCGGGAGAAGCTGAGCGCCCTGGATGTTGAAGTCTATCACTGGCACTTACAGAACTTCGCGCCGGAAGATCTGCTCTACGCCCGGTTCGATAGCCCGGCGCTGCTGGCGCTCACCGAACAGCTCAGTACCGCCGACGGCCTGATTATCGCCACGCCGGTCTATAAAGCCTCGTTTTCAGGTGCGCTAAAAACGCTGCTCGATTTGCTCCCCGAACGAGCCCTGGAAAAAAAGGTCGTCCTGCCGCTCGCAACAGGCGGTACCGTTGCCCATATGCTCGCCGTGGACTACGCCCTTAAGCCCGTATTAAACGCGCTGAAAGCGCAGGAAATCCTGCACGGCGTGTTTGCCGACGACGGCCAGGTAACCGATTACCAGCACAAACCGCAGTTCACGCCAAACCTGCAAAAACGTCTTGATGAATCGCTGGAAACCTTCTGGCAGGCGCTTCATCGCCGCGACTTTGCCGTGCCGTCCCCGTTTAACGTTCGAGGGGTGAGCCATGTTTAACCTGCTCAAACGTCGTTCTCCGTGGCTGGCGTTTGCTGGCCTGCTCGCCTTTTCAACTTACAGCAACGCCTCGGACAGCGGCCCGGAGCAGCTGCGCATTGGTTACCAAAAAGGCTCCGTCAGTATGGTGTTAGCCAAAAGCCACCAGCTACTGGAGAAGCAATACCCGAATACCAAAGTCTCGTGGGTTGAATTTCCCGCCGGGCCGCAGATGCTGGAGGCGCTGAACGTCGGCAGTATTGACCTGGGCAGCACCGGTGATATTCCGCCGATCTTCGCGCAGGCCGCTGGTGCAGACCTGCTCTACGTGGGGGCCGAGCCGCCCAAGCCGAAAGCAGAGGTGATCCTGGTGCCGGAGAATAGTCCGCTGAAAACGGTGGCGGATTTAAAAGGCCATAAAATTGCCTTTCAGAAAGGCTCCAGCTCACACAATCTGGTGCTGCGCGCGCTACAAAAGGCCGGACTGAACTTTTCCGATATTCAGCCCGCTTACCTGACTCCCGCCGATGCGCGGGCCGCTTTCCAGCAGGGTAACGTAGACGCCTGGGCTATCTGGGATCCGTACTATTCGGCCGCGCTGCTGAACGGCGGGGTGCGCGTCTTAACGGACGGCAGCGAACTGAATCAAACCGGATCGTTTTATTTAGCCTCCCGCCCTTACGCAGAAGCGAACGGCACATTTCTTCAACAGGTACTGAAAACCTTTAGCGATGCCGACGCGCTGACCCGCACGCAGCGGGCGGAAAGCGTAACACTTCTCGCCAAAACGATGGGCCTGCCTGAAGCGGTGATCGCCACTTACTTTGACCATCGCCCTCCTTCAGAAATTACCCCGGTTAGCGAGGCTACCGCAGGCAAACAGCAAAATACCGCTGACCTGTTTTATGAAAACCGCCTCGTGCCGAAGAAGGTCGATATTCGTACCCGCATCTGGCAGCCCACCGCCGCGACACAAGGAGCTAAGTCATGAGTCTGAATCTGTTCTGGTTTTTACCCACCCACGGAGATGGTCACTATCTTGGCAGCGATACGGGCGCGCGTCCGGTCGACTATGGCTATCTGCAGCAAATTGCCCAGGCCGCCGACCGAATAGGATTCACCGGCGTGCTGATTCCGACCGGCCGCTCTTGCGAGGATGCCTGGCTGGTGGCCGCCTCAATGATTCCGGTCACTCAACGGCTTAAGTTCCTGGTCGCGCTACGCCCGAGCGTTGTATCCCCTACTCTTGCCGCTCGCCAGGCCGCCACGCTTGACCGCCTTTCCAACGGGCGGGCATTGTTCAACCTGGTGACCGGCGGCGACGCCGAGGAACTGGCTGCGGAAGGCGTATTTCTCGACCATGAAGAACGCTATGAGGCTTCGGCGGAATTTACCCGCATCTGGCGGCGCGTGCTGGAGGGCGAAACCGTCGACTACGATGGCAAACACATAAAAGTAAAAGGCGCGAAGCTGCTTTATCCTCCGGTGCAGCAGCCTCGCCCGCCGCTTTATTTTGGCGGGTCCTCCGACGCCGCTCAGGATCTGGCCGCCGAGCAGGTTGACCTTTACCTGACCTGGGGCGAACCGCCGCAGCTGGTGAAAGAGAAAATAGATCAGGTTCGGGCGAAAGCGGCAGCTCAGGGGCGTGAAGTCCGCTTTGGTATCCGCCTGCACGTCATCGTGCGGGAAACTAACGAAGAAGCCTGGCAGGCTGCAAACCGACTGATTTCACATCTTGATGACCTGACTATCGCCAAAGCGCAGGCAGCATTCGCCCGCAGCGACTCTGTTGGCCAGCACCGGATGGCCGCCCTGCACGGCGGTAAGCGAGACAGGCTGGAAATCAGCCCGAACCTGTGGGCAGGCGTAGGACTGGTTCGCGGCGGCGCAGGCACCGCGCTGGTGGGCGACGGGCCGACCGTCGCAGCCCGTATTAATGAATACGCCGACCTGGGTATCGACAGTTTTATTCTTTCCGGCTATCCGCACCTGGAAGAAGCCTACCGCGCGGGCGAACTGCTGTTCCCTCACCTTGACGTCGCGATCCCTGAAATTCCTCAGCCACGACAGGTGCAAGAGAAAGGAGAAGTTGTCGCCAACGACTTTATCCCGCGTAAAGTGGCGCAAAGCTAGGGAGGCACCATGCAAGCGGCCGTTCACAAAGTCTTACTGCGCCTGGCGCCCTGGGCGCTGCCGGTGGCTATCGTCCTTCTCTGGCAATTAGCTTCATCTGCAGGCTGGCTTTCCACGCGCATTTTGCCCTCTCCCGAGGGCGTAGTGCTGGCATTCTGGAGCCTCTCGGCCAGCGGTGAACTCTGGCAACATCTGGCTATCAGCTCCTGGCGAGCAGTGATTGGGTTCAGCATCGGCGGATCGCTGGGCCTGATCTTAGGCCTGATTAGCGGCCTGTCTCGCTGGGGAGAGCGCCTGCTGGACAGCTCTATTCAGATGCTGCGCAACGTTCCGCACCTGGCGCTGATCCCGCTGGTTATCCTGTGGTTTGGCATCGACGAAACCGCCAAAATCTTTTTAGTCGCGCTCGGTACGCTGTTCCCAATTTATATCAATACCTGGCACGGCATCCGCAATATCGATCGCGGGCTGCTGGAAATGGCCCGCAGCTACGGCCTCTCCGGGTTTAGCCTGTTTGTGCACGTCATTCTGCCGGGTGCGCTGCCGTCCATTATGGTCGGCGTGCGATTCGCCTTAGGCCTGATGTGGCTGACGCTTATTGTCGCCGAGACGATCTCGGCAAATTCAGGGATTGGCTACCTGGCGATGAATGCCAGGGAATTCCTGCAAACCGACGTGGTGGTGGTAGCTATCGTGCTGTATGCGCTGTTGGGCAAACTCGCCGACGTCAGCGCCCGCCTGCTGGAACGCGTCTGGTTACGCTGGCATCCGGCTTATCAGTTAAAGGAGGAGACAATATGACAACTGCACGCCTGAACCAGGGAACCCCGTTGTGGCTGAATAGAGTGAGTAAACGCTACGGCGATAAAACCATTCTTAATCAACTTAACCTGCGTATTCCCGCCGGGCAGTTCGTGGCGGTGGTCGGCCGCAGCGGCGGCGGTAAAAGTACGCTGCTGCGCCTGCTTGCCGGGCTGGAAACGCCCAATCACGGAGCGCTTTTCGCAGGTAATACTCCGCTAAGGGACAGCCAGGAAGATACGCGGCTGATGTTCCAGGACGACAGGCTGCTGCCCTGGAAAACGGTGATAGACAACGTCGGGCTGGGGCTGAAAAACAACTGGCGAGAGGCGGCGCTCAAGGCGCTTACCGCCGTTGGTCTTGAAAATCGAGCCAGCGAGTGGCCGGCCGCCCTTTCCGGCGGGCAAAAGCAGCGGGTCGCGCTGGCAAGGGCGCTCATCCATCGCCCACGCCTGTTGTTACTCGACGAACCGCTTGGCGCGCTGGATGCCCTGACGCGTATTGAGATGCAGGAGCTGATTGTTTCGTTGTGGCAGGAGCATGGCTTCACGGTACTTTTGGTGACGCATGACGTCAGCGAGGCGGTTGCGATGGCCGATCGCGTGCTGCTCATAGAAGAAGGGAAAATTGGCCTGGATCTCACGGTCGATTTACCGCGTCCGCGCCGCCTGGGATCGGTGAAGCTGGCCGAACTGGAGGCCGAAGTGCTTGCCAGAGTGATGAAACGAGGTGTACAAGAACCGGCGCGCGCGGTGCGCACCGGCTGAGTTTATACCCTATCCCTGAAAGGGATAGGGGCAACGCTTATGCCAGAGCCTTAGCAATCTTCTCGAACAGATCCCCTGACAGGTTTTCCAGCCCTTTCAACTGCTCCAGCGCGGCGCGCATCTTAGCCTGACGTTCCGCGTCATAACGCTTCAGGCGAATCAGCGGCTCAACCAGACGAGAAGCGATTTGCGGGTTACGGCTGTTCAGCTCGGTCAGCATTTCCACCATAAACTGGTAGCCGCTGCCGTCTTTGGCATGGAACGCTGCCGGGTTGGCTGAGGCAAACGCGCCAATCAGAGAGCGAACGCGGTTCGGGTTACCCAGGCTGAAGGAACGGTGATTCAGCAGTTCACGAACCTTAGCCAGCGTGTTGCTTGCCGGGCTGGTCGCCTGCAGCACAAACCACTTGTCCATCACCAGGCCATCTTTGTGCCACTTCTCATCGTACTCGGCCAGCAGCGCTTCACGGCACGGCAGCTGCGCGGCAACGGCTGCAGACAGCGCGGCGATGGAATCGGTCATATTGTCCGCCTGCTGATACTGCTCGCGCACCAGCTGCTCGGCAAGTTCAACATCGCCAAACGCCAGATAGCGCAGGCAAGTATTGCGCAATGCGCGTTTGCCGATATCACTGTGATCCACACGATAGCTGTCGAGCTTATTAGCGTTATAAATAGCCAGGAATTCGTCGGCCAGCTCGGACGCCAGAGTACGGGTCAGCGCCCCGTGAACTTCAGCGATGGCGATCGGATCGATAGTCTGGAACAGCTCGGCAATTTCATTCTGCGAAGGAAGCGTCAGGATCTCAGCGGCCAGCGCCGGATCGATCTTCTCATCCAACAGAATCGCGCGGAATGCGTCAGCCACGTGCAGCGGCAGTGAGAGCGGCTGCCCTTGCTGGCTGCGGTTCACGTTGATTTTAATGTAGTTTGCCAGCAGGCTCTGCGCCGCATCCCAGCGAGAGAAGTCGTTACGCGCGTGGCGCATCAGGAACGTCAGCTGCTGGTCGCTCCATTTGTACTCAAGCTTCACCGGCGCGGAGAACTCGCGCAGCAGGGACGGCACCGGCTGGAAGTAGACCTTGTCGAAGACGAAAGTCTGCTCTGCCTGGGTCACATTCAGCACATGGTGAACCGGATGGCCGTCCTTCTGCAGCGGAATAACCTTCCCTTCGTTGTCGTAAAGCTCGATATCAAACGGGATATGCAGCGGGTGTTTTTCCTGTTGCTCCGCCGTCGGCGGCGTCATCTGGCTAATCGTCAACGTGTAGTGCTCAGTTTCCGGGTTGTAGTCGTCACGTACGGTGACAACCGGCGTCCCGGCCTGGCTGTACCAGCGGCGGAAATGGGACAGATCAACGTTCGACGCATCTTCCATCGCCTGCACGAAGTCGTCGCAGGTAGCCGCGCTGCCGTCGTGACGTTCAAAGTAAAGCTGCATCCCTTTCTGAAAGTTCTCTTCGCCCAGCAGCGTATGCAGCATGCGAATGACTTCCGACCCCTTCTCATACACCGTCAGGGTATAGAAGTTATTCATCTCGATGACTTTATCCGGACGAATCGGGTGCGCCATCGGGCTGGCGTCCTCGGCGAACTGCATGGCACGCATGGTGCGCACGTTCTGAATACGGTTTACCGCACGAGACCCCAGGTCAGAGCTGAACTCCTGATCGCGGAAGACGGTCAGGCCTTCTTTCAGGCTAAGCTGGAACCAGTCGCGGCAGGTCACGCGGTTACCGGTCCAGTTGTGGAAATACTCGTGGCCGATAACGCGTTCAATATCGAGATAGTCTTTATCGGTTGCAGTTTCGGCGCGGGCCAGCACATATTTCGAGTTGAAAATATTCAGCCCTTTGTTTTCCATCGCGCCCATATTAAAGAAGTCGACGGCGACGATCATGTAGATGTCGAGGTCATACTCAAGGCCGAAGCGGGTTTCATCCCATTTCATTGAGGCCTTCAGCGAGGTCATCGCCCAGTCAGCACGATCGAGGTTGCCGCGGTCAACAAACAGTTCCAGCGCAACATCACGCCCGGAGCGGGTTTTGAAGCTGTCGCGCAGGACGTCAAAATCACCGGCCACCAGCGCAAACAGGTAGCATGGTTTCGGGAAGGGATCCTGCCACTGCACCCAGTGGCGCCCGTTTTCAAGATCGCCTTCGGCAATACGGTTGCCGTTAGCCAGCAAATAAGGGTATTTGCTTTTGTCGGCGATGACTTTGGTCGTGAAGCGCGCCAGCACGTCCGGGCGGTCCAGATACCAGGTAATATGGTGGAAACCTTCTGCCTCACACTGAGTACACAAGGCCTCGCCGGATTGATACAGCCCTTCAAGCGCCGTGTTGGTCGCCGGACTGATTTCGTTAACGATAGTGAGCGTAAAGGTGTCCGGCAGTTGCTCAAGAATCAGCGCGCCCTCTTCCTGACGATAATGCTGCCAGGCGGTGCCGTTTACGGCGATAGAAACCAGCGTGAGATCTTCACCATCAAGATGCAGCGGTGCGCCCGCCGCGCCCTGACGAACAATTTTGCTGACCGCTGTGACCTGAGTTTTTGCGGCGTCCAGGTCAAAGGTCAAATCGATATCGGTTATCGTATAATCCGCCGCGCGATAGTCGTGGCGATATTTGGCTTGTGGCTGTTGTGTCATAAAAAACCTTATACATCGTCCGTAAGATAACGAGCTTCAGTCTATTCCTGTTGCCGGAATGTTGCTACGCAGAATCTTCATCTTTGGCCATCTGCGCCCAAAAAACTTTAGCGGCTCAGCGTAGCACTTCAGTGGTCATCCACCTTATAGAAGATGCGGCTGTCAGGCGGTAATCGCACATTTTGTTTAGTACTCTAAACATAGTTATATCAACGCGTTACTTTGTGCATAACCCCGGTATGGCACAAATTGCCCTTTCCCCCCGCCCCCCCTAATATTGTGATCCTGCTTCAATAAACGGATAATCAGGGTATACTCCCGCGTCTTTATTTGCCCGGACTGATGGAAACGCTCCTGTGAGAGGATGCTGAAACGCGCCATGACACGACACGCTTCCCCGATTTTGCAAACGCTTCTGGATACTGACGCCTATAAGCTTCATATGCAGCAAGCGGTTTACCACCGCTATTACGACGTTAGCGTCGCAGCGGAATTCCGCTGCCGCGGAGACGATTTGCTGGGCATTCATGCCGATGCTATTCGTGAGCAGGTGGCGGCTATGCAGCACCTCCGCCTCAGCGACGAGGAATTTCACTGGCTTAAAAGCCTGCCCTTTTTCAAAGCCGACTATCTCGACTGGCTGCGTAACTTCCGCTATGACCCTTCCCAGGTCCAGGTGACCAATAATAAGGGGCATTTAGATATCCGCCTCAGCGGGCCGTGGCGGGAAGTGATCATGTGGGAAGTCCCGTTACTTGCCGTGATCAGTGAAGTCGTTCACCAGCATCGCGCGCCGGGCGTCACGCCCAAAATGGCTTTAGATCACCTGGAAAGTAAGCTGCAGGAATTTAATGCGCTGACTTCCGGCCTGGATCTTTCCCATTTCCGGCTAATGGATTTCGGCACCCGCCGCCGCTTCTCGCGCGAGGTGCAGCAGGCGATTGTTGAGCGCCTTCAGCAGGAACCGTGGTTTATCGGCACCAGCAATTACGCTCTGGCGCGCCGCCTTAACCTCACGCCAATGGGCACTCAGGCTCACGAATGGTTCCAGGCTCATCAGCAAATTAGCCCGGTTCTGGCGAACAGCCAGCGCGCCGCGCTGCAGGCATGGCTTGACGAGTATCCTGACCAGCTTGGGATTGCGCTGACTGATTGCATCACCATGGATGCTTTCCTGCGCGACTTCGGTAAAGCTTTCGCAACGCGCTACCAGGGCCTGCGCCACGATTCTGGCGACCCGGTAGAGTGGGGAGAAAAAGCGATTGCCCATTATCAAAAGCTTGGCATCGACCCGTTAACTAAAGTGTTGGTGTTTTCTGATAACCTGGATTTAAACAAAGCCGTAGAGCTCTATCGCCGGTTCTCGTCGCGGGTAAATCTCAGCTTTGGCATCGGCACCCGCCTCACCTGCGATATTCCTCAGGTCAAGCCATTGAACATCGTTATCAAGCTAGTGGAGTGCAACGGTAAACCGGTCGCGAAGCTTTCCGACAGCCCGGGAAAAACCATCTGTCACGACAAAGCCTTTGTGCGCGCGCTGCGTAAAGCCTTTGACCTGCCGCTGGTCAAAAAAGCCAGCTGATTCAGCAATCCTCGGTGAATAGCGGGTTCGCTATTCACCGACCTCCCCACTTTCCTTTATTTCTTCATAAGCAACGCGAATTCTGCTTGTCTGATGGCGCGTGACAGGTAACATAGATAACCCCCGTTTGTGGGTTACTATTTTTTTTGTCATTGACCATTTAATAGAGAGAAAACTATGAGCGTTGTGCCTGTAGCCGACGTACTCCAGGGCCGTGCCGCCGTTGACAGCGAAGTCACCGTGCGCGGATGGGTACGTACTCGAAGAGATTCAAAAGCTGGTATCTCCTTCCTCGCCGTCTATGACGGTTCCTGCTTTGATCCTGTACAGGCCGTCATTAATAATTCTCTGCCCAATTACAATGAAGACGTTCTGCGCCTGACTACCGGCTG
Source organism: Cedecea sp. (assembly GCF_036500665.1). Taxonomy (NCBI): domain Bacteria; kingdom Pseudomonadati; phylum Pseudomonadota; class Gammaproteobacteria; order Enterobacterales; family Enterobacteriaceae; genus Cedecea; species Cedecea sp. Next base: position 94,094 of record NZ_DASYBS010000009.1, on the reverse strand, counting down.
TTCCGTTATCGTCACCGGTGTTGTGGTTGAGTCTCAGGGTCAAGGTCAGGCGTTCGAACTCCAGGCGACCAAAGTGGAAGTGACCGGCTGGGTTGACGATCCGGATACCTATCCGATGGCGGCAAAACGTCACAGTATTGAATACCTGCGCGAAGTGGCTCACCTGCGCCCACGCACTAATATGATTGGCGCCGTTGCCCGCGTTCGTCATACGCTGGCTCAGGCACTGCATCGCTTCTTCCATGAAAATGGTTATTTCTGGGTGTCCACTCCGCTGATCACCGCTTCTGATACCGAAGGTGCAGGCGAGATGTTCCGCGTTTCAACGCTGGATCTGGAAAACCTTCCACGCACCGCTGAAGGTAAAGTCGACTTCGATAAAGACTTCTTCGGTAAAGAAGCCTTCCTGACCGTTTCCGGCCAGCTGAACGGCGAAACGTATGCAAGTGCGTTGTCTAAGGTTTACACCTTCGGACCAACCTTCCGTGCTGAAAATTCCAACACCAGCCGTCACCTGGCCGAGTTTTGGATGCTGGAGCCGGAAGTGGCGTTTGCCGATCTGGACGATGTTGCCGGGCTGGCCGAAGCGATGCTCAAGTACGTCTTTAAGGCTGTCCTGGAAGAACGTATGGACGACATGAAGTTCTTTGCTGAGCGCGTGGACAAAGAGGCCATTGAGCGCCTGGAACGCTTTATCTCCGCTGACTTTGCCCAGGTGAACTACACCGACGCGGTCGAAATCCTGCTGAACTGTGGGCAGAAGTTCGAAAACCCGGTCTATTGGGGCGTCGATCTCTCCTCCGAGCACGAGCGTTACCTGGCCGAGCAGCACTTCAAGGCACCGGTGGTAGTAAAAAACTACCCGAAAGACATCAAAGCTTTCTATATGCGCCTGAACGAAGACGGTAAGACCGTTGCCGCTATGGACGTCCTTGCACCGGGCATCGGTGAAATCATCGGCGGCTCCCAGCGTGAAGAGCGTCTGGATGTGCTGGACGCGCGTATGGCTGAAATGGGGCTGAATAAAGAAGATTACTGGTGGTACCGCGATCTGCGCCGCTACGGCACTGTTCCACACTCCGGTTTTGGCCTGGGCTTCGAGCGCCTCATCGCCTATGTCACCGGTGTGCAGAACGTACGCGATGTCATTCCGTTCCCACGTACGCCGCGTAACGCGAGTTTCTAAGTTTAAAAACGTCAAAGGCCAGCTGAAGCTGGCCTTTTTACGTTTCATTGCATACGGTATATTTTCTTCAACGAACCTTAAACAAACGTCAATTTCAACCCTCATTTGCCACTCGCCCGTTACGAACTGTTTCCTGCTCACAATTTTTAACAAAAGTTGCGCTTAAATTTGCTAGCGCGCCTGAATAGTGGTGGGCATAGCACATTTGTCTATTTTTCACACAGCCATCCAGACTTCTAAAAACAAGACAAAAAATGAACAATTGTGAACGAATGATGCTCAGAATTTAACCTTATGCGGATTAAACATAAGTAATTCATATATATATGCTAAGAAATGATGCATTGATGTTGCGTTGAGGATGAAATTTGAAATGGTTCACAAAGTTCCCGAAAATTAATATTTAGTTACACATATTTTCTTTTTGAAACTCAGTTTAGACATTTGTAGCACTTTCAGGCTAGCGAAACGGTTTCATGGATGGAAAGATGCCTGACAGATACAGAAAGACACCAAACTATCATCAATAGTTCCGTAAAGAATTATTGACGGCAGTGGCAGGTGTCCATAAAAACCACAATGAGGGTAATAAATAATGATGAAGCGCAATATTCTGGCAGTGGTAATCCCTGCTCTGCTGGTAGCCGGTGCAGCTAACGCTGCAGAAATCTACAACAAAAACGGCAACAAACTGGATCTGTACGGTAAAGTTGTTGGTGAGCGTGACTTCACCACCACCGGTGACAAAGGCAATACCGACGTCAACTACGGCCAGATCGGCTTTAAAGGCGAAACCCAGATCAATAACGATCTGACCGGCTATGGCCAGTGGGAATATCGTGCTCGTGCAAACGGCGGCGAAGGTAACCAGACTAACTCTACCCGTCTGGCATTCGCGGGTCTGAAAATTACTGATGGTGGTTCCATCGACTACGGCCGTAACTACGGTATCGTTTACGATGTTGAATCCTACACCGACATGGCGCCATCCTGGTCTGGCGAAACCTGGGGCGGTGGCTATGTAGACAACTACATGACCAGCCGTTCTAACGGCCTGCTGACCTACCGCAACAGCGGTTTCTTCGGTCTGGTTGACGGTCTGAACTTTGGTATTCAGTACCAGGGCAAAAACGATCGTGCTAACCCATCCCAGTCTAACGGCGACGGCGTAGGCTACTCTCTGGGCTATGACTTCGGCGCAGGCTTCTCTGCAATTGGTGCTTACAGCAACTCCAACCGCACCACCAAGCAGAAAGAAGACAACAACGGCAACAAAGCTGAAGCCTGGGCACTGGGTACCAAATACGACGCGAACAACATCTATCTGGCCGCGGTTTATGCTGAGACTCGCAACATGAGCCAGCTGAGCAACAACGTCTATAACAGCCCAGAAAAGGCTGACGACCCGAACTACTTCAGCGTAGCGAAGAAGACTCAGAACTTTGAAGTTATCGCTCAGTACCAGTTCGACTTCGGTCTGCGTCCATCCCTGGCATACGTTCAGTCCAAAGGCAAAAAACTGGCTAGCGTAGATGGCGGCAGTGCCGATCTGGCTAAATACATCGAAGCGGGTGCGACATACTACTTCAACAAAAACTTTAACGTTTATGCTGACTACCGCTTCAACCTGCTGAGCGACAGCGAAGCAGCTAAAACTGGCGGCGGCTGGGTTGGTTCTGACGACCAGGCAGCAGTTGGCGTGACCTATCAGTTCTAATTTCAGCAATTTGTTTGTCTGAAATGTTTAAAAACAGGGCTTCGGCCCTGTTTTTTTATGGCAAAAAAGTAGAATAAACCCGATGTTATCGCTAACCGTCTCTTTTTATCGCAAACGGTTGGCAATTCGTAAAACAGCAGTTAACCTGAAAGCGATTTCCCCCGATATCACTAATGGAACCCGTCATGTTTGAGAACATTACCGCTGCCCCTGCCGATCCTATTCTTGGTCTGGCCGACCTGTTTCGCGCCGACGACCGTCCAACCAAAATCAACCTCGGCATCGGGGTCTATAAGGACGAGACCGGTAAAACCCCTGTCCTGACCAGCGTGAAGAAAGCAGAGCTTTATCTGCTGGAAAATGAGACCACCAAAAACTATCTGGGTATTGATGGTATTCCTGAATTTGGCCGTTGCACGCAAGAGCTACTGTTCGGTAAAGACAATGCGCTTATCGCCGATAAACGTGCCCGTACGGCACAAACACCAGGCGGTACCGGTGCGCTGCGCGTGGCCGCTGACTTCCTGGCAAAAAATACATCAGCGAAACGCGTCTGGGTAAGCAACCCAAGCTGGCCTAACCACAAAAGCGTGTTTAACGCCGCCGGACTGGAAGTGAAAGAGTACGCCTACTACGATGCGGAAAATCACAGTCTGGACTTTGATGGTCTGGTGGCCAGCCTGCAGGCGGCCGAAGCCGGTGACGTAGTGCTGTTCCACGGCTGCTGCCATAACCCAACCGGCATCGATCCTACTGCCGAACAGTGGAAAACGCTGGCAGAGATGTCGCTGGCCAAAGGCTGGCTGCCGCTGTTTGACTTCGCCTATCAGGGCTTTGCCCGCGGGCTGGAAGAGGATGCCGAAGGCCTGCGTATTTTCGCGGCCGGCCATAAAGAACTGCTGGTGGCCAGCTCCTACTCCAAGAACTTCGGTTTGTACAATGAACGCGTAGGTGCTTTCACGCTGGTTGCCACCGATGCCGACACCGCCGATCGTTCATTCAGCCAGGTGAAATCGGTTATTCGCGCCAACTATTCCAACCCACCGGCACACGGTGCCTCCGTTGTTGCGACCATTCTGAGCAATGACGCGCTGCGTACCATGTGGGAACAAGAGCTGACCGATATGCGCCAGCGTATTCACCGCATGCGTCAGCTGTTTGTGAATACCCTGCAGGAGAAAGGTGCCAACCGCGACTTCAGCTTCATCATTAACCAGAACGGGATGTTCTCGTTCAGCGGCCTGACCAAAGATCAGGTGCTGCGCCTGCGCGAAGAGTTTGGTGTTTACGCCGTCGCCTCCGGCCGCGTTAACGTTGCGGGAATGACCCCGGATAACATGGCGCCGCTGTGCGAAGCCATCGTTGCCGTGCTGTAAAATTTACAGGCAGCAAAAAGTAAAAGAGCCGCGTAAGCGGCTCTTTTTATTTTACTGGAAAACGGCTTTACCAGACCGGCAGCTCATCCTGCAAGAATGGATTATGCAGGCGTTCGTAGCCTAAGGTAGACATCGGGCCGTGGCCAGGAATAAAGGTCACATCATCTCCCAGCGGCAGTAGCTTACGCTTGATCGAATCAATCAACGCCGCATGATCGCCACGAGGGAAATCGCTGCGCCCCACCCCGCCTTTAAAGATGACATCACCAGAAACCAGCAAACGAGAGGCCGCATCGAAGAAGACAATATGGCCAGGCGTATGCCCCGGACAATGCAACACCTGTAAAGTTACATTCCCTACGGAAACACCTTCCCCTTCGTTTAACCAGCGGTCCGGCGTCAAAGGCTCACACTCGTCGAGGCCAAACATCCGGCTTTGCTGTGGCAGTCCCTGCAGCCAGAACTCATCTTCTTTTTCCGGCCCCACAACGGGCACGCCGTAATGTGCCGCCAGCTCAGCCGCCGCGCCGACGTGATCGAGATGACCATGCGTCAACAGGATTTGGCTAATCTGCACGTTTTTCTGCGCCACTTCTTGCTTAATGCGCGCGGCATCGCCGCCAGGATCCACCAGCGCCGCCTGCTGCGTTTCCTCGCACCAAATAAGAGAACAGTTCTGGGCAAAAGCCGTGACCGGAATAATGTGATAGTTCATGCTGCTCCATTACCGACAACAAAGCCGGATTCCGTTGTTTTACCAGTGCCTTACCGGCCCGGTGTCAATATGCACAAAGTCGCTGCTGGGGTAGTATCCTACACCACATGCGCGCATAGATAATGCTGCTTTGCGAATATTGCTTAACGAAACGCCTTCAATATGGAAATCCATCGCCTGGCCTTTGGTGTGGTAGCTTTTTTTCGCCACGCCGCGGCTGTGAGCGCGAAGTTCATTATTGGTGTCGATGGAGCGGTAGCCGGAAATCAGCTGGACCGGTTTATTAGTCCCCAAAAGCCCTTGCAGGCGATAGAGTTGGTCGAACAGCGAAGGATCGATGGATTTAATCTTATTCGCCCGGTAGTCCCGGAAGAAGTGATTAAGTTTTGCTAATTCATCCTGAATATAGCCTCTGCCATCAAAAAACTCAGCTTTCAGTGACTCTCCAGTATGCAGGTTATTGAGAGTCAAAATACGCGGGCGTGGTGTCGAGAGGGTGGCAAACGACGGCAAAGGCATGAGAGCGGCACCGAAAGCCACGCCCCCCAAAGCCAGTAGCTTGCGGCGATTAGCGTCAAATTTGTCCATGATATCCAGGTCTACAGGTAATAAAATGATCGTTTAATATGCACTTTTGCGCACTGCCACGCACCATAACTGCCCGAATCCGGGTAGTCAAGGCACGATAAAACCCAGCAACGGCGGGCCCTGTAGAGGGCCCTGCTGCGTTTTACAATTTATACGACCACTAATTCATTAGAAATGTTGCGTTTAGCGGATTAATAACCCGGCTTTAACGAGGTTTTGTGCGCCAGATCGCGCGGTGAGATCATAATTGTAAATATCTGTACGAAACTCGGTACGCCCCTCTTTTCCGACAAACGCCGTCAGATAGTAGAGATTAACGGGAATGTTTTGGCGGATATTCACGTATTTGGTATTCCCCTCCTGCAACGTGCTGGAGATACGGGAATCATTCCATCCGGCATCCTGCAGCAGCATGTTCGCCAGTTCAGAGGCTTTATTCACGCGCACGCAGCCCGAACTCAGCGCCCTGGAATCCTTCTGGAACAGGGTATGGTTTGGCGTGTCGTGCAGATAGATAGCGTCGGAGCTCGGCATATTGAACTTGTAGCGACCAAGCGAATTTTGCGTGCCTGGCTTCTGCTGGAAGCGGAACGGCAGGTTGTTCTCGGTAATCGTCGACCAGTCAACGCGCCACGGGTCTATCGTCTCGGCGTTATTGCTCCAGCCGCGAATTACGCTATAGCCATGCTGTTCCAGGTAGCCTGGATTCTGGCGAACCTTAGGCAATATATCTTTTCGTGCAAGGGTCGGGGGCACGTTCCACGGCGGGTTAACCACGACATTATTCAGCGCGCTGCTCATCATCGGGGTTTTACGGTCAGGGCGCCCAACGATAACGCGTGACGCCAACGCCTCATTGCCGTTAAGGTAGTAAACCAGCGAGTAGTTAGGAATGTTCACCATAATGCCGGTATCAAGTTTATCCGGCAGCAGGCGTAAACGCTGGATGTTCAGCGCCACCAGCGCCGCGCGTTGCTGAGGCGTGACGTTTAGCCAGTCACGCGTCAGCTGGCCGATAGTCCCGTCCGCCCCCAGCCCTTGCCATTGCTGGAAACGTTTTACACCGTCAACAAGGTCACGACCATAGACGCCGCGAGCAGCGGCCTTCTGCTTTTTACCTGCAGGTGCAGGCATATCTTCAACGCTAATTGCCGACGGGCTTACCGTAACATCAGCAACGGTAGTCGTCGTGCCCGATGACTTATCCTGCAGCATACCGGTTCGCGCCAGTATTTCCCTCAGTGCCCCCGCATCATTACTCCACTGCCCCGGCCTAAGCGTTTCTTTGCCTGTCATTTGAGGCCACGGGCGTGTATCGGACAGCAGGTGAATGAGAGACTGATGCAGTTGGGCATATTGAGGGTGCTGTGGCGCCAGACTCGCAATAAAGTTGACCAGCGAGCCCTGGTCGACGGCGACCTGCCACTGGTTAATAACCGACAGCGGCGGCGTGTTTAGTTTGTAGGGCGTGCTGCCGTAGAGCCAGCGATTACCGTCAATCGGGATCCCGGAGACAAATTGCAGATAGCCCATCATGGCATCAGAAAGCACGACATCACGCGCCATACCGCTAACGGCAGGGTCAGTCAATAACTCAATCCACTGGTTAAACTGCGGCTGGATACCGGCTATAGCCACTTCCGCCAGCTGCTGCTGAAAGGCTTTAACCGCATCGCGGTTTTCCCACATCGGCTTCATGTCTCTGGCGGCGTAAAAGGCCGACAGTGCATTCAGGTAAACCGGCGTGTAGCCCGCAGGCAGCCCGGCAATAAGCTGCGAACGGCTTTGCGCAGCAGACATGGTAGAGGTGTTGGTTGGCAGCGTGCCGGCCATCGTGGCCGTCGCCGTAGACTGCGCTAAGGGTTGATTCAGCTCCGTTGGCCTATCGGTCTGAAAAGCCGAGCTATCAGACGGAACGACGGCAGGCTCGTCGGCCTGTACCGTAAACAGCGGAGCGAAACTGAGTGCCAGACAGTAACTCACCGCCGACAATCGAAAACTTTTTACTTTTCCTAGCAACATCCCTTGCCCCCTGTTTATCACTATGCTCACCTTCAAAGGCGGGAAGTATTCACCACTAGTATATAAACAGTAAAAACCATTTGCCTGACAAAATGTAAAGAAAATTAAAGATTAAGGCTGTTCGACACAAAAAAAAGCGGGCCGTAGCCCGCTTAGTTAATTGACAAACCTGGCTGTTACTTTTACGACGCGTCGGCCGTGCCGGATTCAGGCTCGGGTTCAGGCAACGCCGGTGCTGCAAAGCCACGCAGGCCGACAACGTGAACATGCTCGCTGTTCTGGAACACCTTACGCACCAGCTTGTAGGTAGTGCCTTTTTCAGGGCTGATGTTTTCTGGCGCAGCAATAATTAATTGCATTTCCAGTCGCTCACACAGTTCGAACAGCGTAGCGATGGACTTGGCATCCAGACGCGCCGCTTCATCAAGGAACAACAGACGGCAAGGGGAGATGTCTTTCCCACGCAGGCGCTGGGACTCGTCTTCCCAGCTCTGAACAACCATCACCAGGATAGACATCCCGGTACCGATAGCTTCCCCGGTAGACAGCGCCCCACTTTCCGCACGTAGCCAACCGTCTGAACCACGGTTTACCTCAACTTCCATTTCCAGATAGTTACGGTAATCCAGCAGCTCTTCACCGATGGTCTGCGGCGTGCGCTGGCCCATGTCGATCTGCGGGTTCAGGCGCTGATAAAGCTTCGCCAACGCTTCGGAGAAGGTCAGGCGGCTGCTGTTAAACAGATCCTGATGCTGCTCATGCTGCTCGGAAAGCACATTCAGCAGCGTGGCGTGAGCTTCACGCACGTTGACGTTAAGACGAACGCTCTTCACCTGGCCGAAGGAGACGCTTTGCAGGCCCTGGTTAAGCATACGGATACGGTTCTGCTCACGCTGAATGGTTTTACGAATGATGTTCGCCACACTGCGAGAGCTGATAGCCAGCTTCTGCTCGCGCGAGGTCAGCTCTTCCGTCAGGCGACTCAGCTCGATTTCCATCTGTTCGATAGCTTCTACCGGGTCATCGGTACGGATGATATCCTGGCGAATACGTTCGCGCAGATGCTGGTAAACCGCGACAAAGAACTGGATCTTACGTTCAGGGCGCTTCGGATCTTCCGACATGCGCAGCACATCGCGCAGATGTTCGTTGTCGGCAACGGCCAGGCGCAGCGCACCCAACGCTTTATCCGACATGGAGCGCAGATCGTCGCCGGAGAGATAGGCCAGTTCGCGACGGTGCAGGCGGCGCTCAACGCCGTTGTCTTTCACCATACGCATCACGGCGCACCAGCCAGCTTTCGCCGTCACAACCTGCTCGCGCATCTCAAAGTAGTTACGCTCAAGCTGCTTCAGTTTACGAGTGAGGTTATTCATCTCCGCTTCGCAATAAGTCAGCTGCTTCTCAAGCTGATTACGGCGTGAACGGTTGTTGCTAAGCGCGGTATGCAGCTCATCACGACGCGCACGCGCCCTTTCCTCTGCGCCGGCGTCGGCACGCACGCCGATATCCTGCAGCTCTTTATGCAGGTCGGTCAGCAGCTCTTTTTTGGTATCAAAGGAGCTTTTTAATGACGCCATTAACTGGCTGTACTGCCCCAGTTGCTGAGCATGCTGGCGCAAGGCTTCACGGGAGCGGGTACGTTCCACTTCGGCCTGCTCCAGACGCTGGCGCAGCTTCTCATTCAGATCGCTGTTGCCGTCGAGCATGGCAGCAGAGTCGCTGTAGCTGAAGTGAGCACGGCGCTGGACAACCTCAGTCAGTGCAAAGGCGCGCTGACGTGCATCGCGTTGCATCTGCTGCGCGTGGGCATAATCATCTTTCAGCTGTTCAAACTGTTCAGGGTCGCTTTGCAGAACGCCGGCAATACCCTCAAGCTTAATCAATTGGTTGCCGTGCTGCTGAATAAAGCGAGCAGACTCTTCGGCTTCATCCAGGCGTTCCTGAATTTCGTCGCAGCGGTCAGCCAACGTTTCGTCATTCAGCAGGCTAATGCGCGGCAGCAGGCGGTTAAGCTGTGCCACGCCCTCTTTTGCCAGATCAAACTGTTGGCGCTGCTGCTGGTTGTCATTCTCGTGGTTGCTGATTGCCCGCTCGATTTCGCCGCGACGGCTATTGAGCTGGCGAATTTCTGCTTCCGGATCGTCTTCAAATGCCACGCCAAGGTGCTGGCCAATAAAACGACTAAATGACTGATGCAGGCGCTGGTTTTTCTGCACATCGAAAGAGAGTGTCGCAAAGCGTTCTGCAAGTGACTCACGCTCGTTGTGCAGTGCTTCAAGGCGGTTTTCACGCGCGGCACGACCAAATAGCGGCAGCTCCGGCAGGCGAGAATAACGCCACTGGCGTTCGGCAGTTTTCACCAACACCGCCGCGCCCATGTCCTCAACGGTGAACACGCTGTCATCGAACGAAGATGGGTCGCCTTCAATCAGGTAAAGATCTTCCGGGCAATCTTCGAGATTTTCCAGTTGCTCACGCACCAGAGACAGGTCCGGCACGACGATCGCATGGCGCGACGGACCATAAAGCGCCGAGAAGTATGGGGCATCTTCAAGACCGATATCGTCGTAAATTTCGGACAGCAGCACGCCACCAAAGCGTTCCGCCAGGGCGTTCAAGCGCGGATCTTCTGCTCCGCCCGGCTGGCTAAGGCGCTCAATTTCTTCGTCAACGGCACGCTTGCGCGCCCCGACTTCATCACGCTCAACGGTAGACTCGCGCTCGCGCTCCAGCAGCTGCTGCATGTATTCAGTCACTTGCTGACTGGTTTCAAACTGCTCGTTGCTTTGCTCGCAAAGCTGGGTCAGGCTGGTTTGTGCTGCAATCCATCTTGGGGCACGCAGGTTCAGCGTTTTAATCGTCGCCTGTAGCTGTTCAAGCTCCTGGCGCAAGGCCATACGCTGTTCGCTGGCGTCAGCAACGGTTTGCTGTAGCGCGCCAATGCGCTCTTCCAGCTCCTCGTGCAGCGCCTCCAGCTCTTCTGGATCGAACTGCTTACCCTGCCGTTTGCAGAAGTCGGCCAGCAGGCGTTCGGCTTCCTGCTGTTCACGCAGACGTTGCTCAAGTTCGTTCAGACGCATACGCAGCGGCTGTACCTGCTCAGCGAGATGGCGCTGGTTATTGCTGTCGCGAATCAACTCGCGGGCGGTTTCCCAGGCATCGCTGCGGCTAACGCTTCCGCCGATGGCCGTAACGAGCTGATAAGCCTGTTCGAACTGGCTGTGGGCCGCCTGAGCGACGCTCATCTTCTGTTCAAGCGAGAGCAGTTTGTCGGTCGCTTCCATCTCTTTCGCTTTGAACGTGTCCAGCCACTCATCGGCGCTGTCCGCAGTCAAATCTGGAAGATGGCAAAGCTTACGAGCGCGCTCAAGCGCCTGCAGCGCCTGCTGATACTGAATGGCGCGGGTCTGCTGTACGTCCAGCGCCTGCTGGTAATCAGCAAGCTGGCTTTTCAGCTCATCCACTTCCAGCTCGGCGGCTTCAGCGCGGGCTTCGTTCTCTTCCTGCTGTTCGTGCGCTTCGGCGACAATTTCGTTTTGCTCTTCAAGGCGGATTTGCAGCTCGTCGAGATCGGCCTCGTAGCGCTCTATCTTTTCCTGCTGACGAATAGCCGTTTGCACCAGATTCAGGTGGTCGCTCGCTGCCTGATAATCAGTCTCGAGGTCGCCTTCCGCCCCGCTATGCTCGCCAAGCTCACGTGCCATATCGACATGCTTATACTGCTCGGTGGCCAGTTGCTGGCGGCTGGTCAGCAGTTCACGGCGGAACTCCAGCGCTTTATCGAGATGGATGCGACGCTCGTTGGCATGACGCATATAGTCCGCCGCCACATAGTTAGTGGCTTCGGAGATCAAATGTTTAAACAGATCGCGATCGGACTGCGTGACGCGAATAGCTTCCAGCGTCATGCGGTTTTCACGCAGCGCCGCTTCCATATCCTGGAAGGCCTTGCGCACGCCGCCGTTTTCCGGCAGCAGGTAGTCTCGCAGAGAGCGAGTAATCGCGCTGGAAATCCCCCCGTAAAGCGAGGCTTCAATCAGGCGATAATATTTACTACGGTCGGCCGCACTGCGCAGACGGCGGGCAACAATACCCAGATCGAACATCAGCGAGTGATAATCGGTGATGGAGTTAAATTGCTTAAACTGCACGCCTTCAATGGCTTCAACTTTGTCCTTCAGCTCCTGCAAGCTGAGGACGCGAGCCTGACGTTCATTCAGCGTTTCAGTCAGCAGTTGCGTTGGCTGGATAGCGGTCGGCAAGCCCTGAATGGCAAAAGGCTTGATATCGACTTTACGGTCGCGCCCGGCAACCTGCTGGAGGCGCACACCAACCACCACGCGCTGATGCCGCGAGTTGATCACATCAAGCGTTGAATAGCAGACGCCAGCCTTCAGCTTGCCGTGAAGGCCTTTATCACGAGAGCCTGAGGTGGCACCGGCTTCCGTGGTGTTACGGAAGTGAAGCAGGGTCAAGTCCGGGATAAGCGCAGTTACGAAGGCCGCCATGGTGGTGGATTTACCCGCCCCGTTACCGCCGGAAAGCGTAGTAACCAGCTCATCAAGGTCGAAGGTACGGGCAAAGAAACCATTCCAGTTAACCAGCGTCAGCGAGCGAAATTTTCCGCGTTCAATCATTCCTGTTCATCCTCCGCGTTATCAAGTCCTGGTTGTGGCTCATCGCTCTCATCATTGAGCTGCAGGCGGCTTTCTACCGCCATGGCTTCGCCGTCGCGAATCATGCGCAACTGGGCTTCACGCGGATCGTCGCCGCTACGAACATCAGCCCCAAAACGGAAGACCGATTCGGTGATGCGGAATTTACTGCTGTCATGACCCATAAACCAGATCATGCCGAGGCGACGCAAACGAGTAAGAGAAGCACGAACTTTCTCCTGCAGCTTCTGGCGGTCGAGATCCGACCCCGTGGAGCGGTTGTTAACCAGCTTCAGCAGTTTGTTCTCATCCGCCAGCGTCAGCAGTTCGTCGTAAAGCTCCTGCTGGGTAAAAATACCTTCATTTGCCAGACGTTCCGGGCTGAGATAGAGATAGCAAAGGATCTTGCCGACCATCATATCCAGCTCAGAGAGCACCGACCTCGGGATAAGCGTAGTGGAGCGAGGACGCAGATAGAAAAAACCTTCCGGCGCGCGAATCAGCTCAACGTTGTAGCGTGCGTAGAACTCTTCCAGATACGCCTGGAAGTCCATCAAAAAGGCATGATTATCCAGCTCTTCAAGGCCAATGTGTCGCCCGGCGCGCAGCTGACTGTCGAGCGCTGGAAAGAGAGGGTTGGCCAGCGCCTGTGCCAGTTTAACCGGCATCACTTGTTCAATATTTGTTGATGACATGCGCCTGTACCTTGGCTCCGTAATCGTTAATGGTTTGCCACTTCGCAGGCAACCCTGTGAAATCCGCTTCCGCTACGCCAAGGCGTACCGCCTGGTCTACAACAATACGCGCCACATCAAAATGGCGCGCACGCGGGTACTGCACCAGGTAATCCCGCACGACGATCCCAAGATCAAGTGGAACCTGTTTAGTCCTATAGACCTGCAGCGCCGCTTCAATCAGCGCTGCCAGCTGTTCACGGATTTCGTTAAATTCTTCAAACTCCAGCTCGCTTGGCAGCTCGCCGGTCACCTCTTCATCACGCAGCGCCATTTCTTCATCACGCATATCCAGCAGACGATCGGCGCTGGCATGGGTCAACGCCCACGGCGCATCGAAATAGCGCTGTACGGACTGGCGCAGACGCTGAGCAAAGACGCGATTTTTATCCATATCAATAGCGGTACGGATAAACTTATGCACGTGGCGGTCATAGCCAATCCACAGGTCAATCGCCTGCTGGCCCCAGCTAATAATACGGTCCAACTTGCTTTGCAGGTCAAAGACCAGGCGATCGACAAAGTGGAGATCATCGCGCCCCATGGTCGAGTCCTGGACGCGCAGCAGATTTGCCTGCAGCTTATCACCCGCCGCCTCCAGCGTATCCTGCAGCTCGCGTAGCGTACCTGACGTTTCTGACAGCAGCAGCTCACAGCTTGAGATTGCCGCCCGCCAGTCTTTGTTCAACAGTTGGGCAATGTCGTCCTTAACCTGTTGCTGCTGCTCGTCCATGATGCGTTGGGTAAGGTCGATGCTGTCAAAGATCTCCGCGACGGAGTATTTCAGCGGTGCATAGACATTACGGTGCCAGTGGAACTCATCGCCATCTTCATCGGCGGCATCGGCGGCGCGCTTAAGCTCGCCGGCAACGATAGAAAGCTGCATGGACAGGCGCAACGTGGAAAACTCACGCTGGCGAATATAGTAATCGGTGATCCCGATGCCCAACGGCGTCAGGCGGTAAATAGCATTACCTTCTGTAAGCTCGCTCACAAAGCGGTTAAGCAGACGCTGGCGCACCATATCGTTGATCGCGTTATTAGCGCGCACGTTGATGGTTTCGCTGGTTTGTTCAAAACCGTCGCTCACATGGCGAAACGCATCAATTAGCTCTCCTTCGCTCAGCTCACCATCAAGGCGCTCACCGTTTAAGGTGGCGACCGCCAGCAAAAACGTCAGGCGCTCGGTGGGCAGCGAGATCGAAAAATCATTTTTCCTGGCCCAGGCAACCAGTTCAGGCACTGTCTGGGAAAAATCACTCATAATTTATCCTTGGCTCTGCGGCTTAAACGCGGTTACGTGAATATAGCGGCCGAGACTGATAAACGGCTCCTGCCTGCAATAACGCGTCTCCAGCGTCAGCAAATCGTCAAAACCATCTCGTTGTTTGTGTTTATCTCGCAGGTAATCATGGAACACCCGCACGCCGGTTTTACCGGTAATTTGCCAGCCAATTTGCTCCAGCCAGTGGTAAACCTGTTCTGGCTGCAGCGGATTGTCGGGCGAAAGGGTTTTGCGCTTATTTTTTTTCATGCCCTGCAGCACATATTCGAAGTTCCCGACAAACATGTTTCGCATTAGCAGGCCGTTTGCATTGTAGAACATTAGCGACAACGTGCCGCCGGGACGCAAACAATCCCACAGCGCTTTCAGTACGGTATGAGGATCGGTTACCCATTCCAGTACCGCATGAAACAATATCAGATCAACCGGGCTTTCCAAATGCTGAGCCATATCCTGAGCGGCAGATTGTACAAAATGCATGTTATCGCTCACACCTTTCTCCTGTGCGAGCGTTTTAGCACGTGCAATCATCTCTGCTGAAACATCGCAAAGCACAACGTCGTGGCCTCGCTCAGCAAATCGTGTCGCCGTTTGCCCTTCACCACCACCGGCATCCAGTACCCTTAATGTTGCGGGTTGGGTAGCAAGAAAAGCATCAAGATCCTGCCAGAGAATTGCCTGCCGCAATTGGCCTTTCGTCGTGCCGTAGATATTGTGCGAAAACTTCTCGGCAATATCGTCAAAATTGCGGTCAACCATGGGTACAGCTCCGTGACAAAAGAGGTCATCTGACAAAACCGCTATTTTGGCACAGCCGGGGCGAGAATGAACCCATCTGGTGTAATATCACAGGCGTTTCCCTGCTGGATGGTTAAAAAGGATCCGAAATTAATGCTTTTCATACTGAAAAAAATCATCGGCGGGCTGCTGCTGCCTCTGCCTTTCCTGCTATTAACCATGGGCGTGGCCCTGGCACTGCTGTGGTTTACCCGCTGGCAGAAAACGGCTAAAGGGTTGCTCACCGCAAGCTGGCTGTTACTCTTCCTGATCAGTTTGCAGCCCATCGCAGACTGGATGTTAAAGCCTATAGAAGATACCTATGCCACTCGCCAACAGAGCGACAATGCGAGCTATATCGTTGTCCTGGGCGGCAGCTATACCTGGAACCCCGGCTGGGCGCCCAGCTCCAACCTGATTAACAACAGTTTACCGCGACTCACCGAAGCGATTCGTCTGAAACAGCTAAATCCGGGGGCAAAACTTATCTTTACCGGAGCCAGGGCGATGACAAATTCCGTCAGCACGGCAGAGGCAGGAGCTCGGGTTGCGGAAAGTCTGGGGATTTCCAGAAGTGACATTATCACCCTGGA
Organism: Cedecea sp.; assembly: GCF_036500665.1. Classification (NCBI taxonomy): domain Bacteria; kingdom Pseudomonadati; phylum Pseudomonadota; class Gammaproteobacteria; order Enterobacterales; family Enterobacteriaceae; genus Cedecea; species Cedecea sp. The sequence goes on along the minus strand of NZ_DASYBS010000009.1, from coordinate 78,443 downwards.
TTCACCAAAAGACACCGAAGAGGAAGCGCACGCCGTGGCAAAGCTGATAGGTCAGCAGCCGTTTATCCTGGTCACGTCCGCGTCTCACCTGCCACGGGCGATGATCTTCTTCACACGAGCCGGGCTACGGCCTCTCCCTGCACCGGCTAACCAGCTGGCGATAACCTCTCCGCTAAATCCGTGGGAGAAGGCTATCCCCGACCCGGTATGGCTGATGCACAGCGAGCGCGCGGGCTATGAAACGCTGGGGCGTATCTGGCAATGGCTAAAAGGCGCCTCAGGAGAGCCAGGGAAGTAGCGACTTCGAGGCATTATCAAAGACCGGTCGGTTCAGGCGGCCGGTTTGCAACAGCTGAGCCACCTCATCCCACAATACGTACAGCCAGCGCCGCCAGAGGAAAGACTCGGCTACCGGCGCCCGCTGCAGATAGTGCCACAACAGACTTTCGGCCTGGCCTGGCTCGGCAAGGCGGAACAGCTCGTACTCTCGTGGCGCCCATAACATCACGCCGGGGTTTACCATCGCCAGTAGCTGATCGCTACGGGAATCCTTAAGCATGCTGCGGAGGGATAAATTACCGTGGATCAGCACGCAGTTATCGCTGAAATCTTCGAACATACGGGGCAGACATTCACGAGTCCGGAACAGAATGCGCTTGTCCTGCATCGTTAACCCTGTGTTCTGGTACTGATTAAGCGTGCTCCAGAGTACCTCTACCCGTTGGCGATACCAGTGTGGCCAGATGTTTTCCTGAGTGCTGTCGACGTTGCCCACACAGCCGCTGCTATCAACGCGATGCCAGGCCAGCAATCCTTCAACAATTTGGTCTTTTAGCTGCTCCCAGCGGTCGGGTGTGCGGGTTGGCGCTTCGCCGGGAACACCGCGCAGGCGCTCCATCAGCAAGACATCCGGGCCAGGACGCTCTTCGTGCGTGAGCACGCCGTAGACCACCGGCATTCTTACGGTGCCGGAACGCGCCAGCATCGACATTTTCCACGCCAGCTGAGTGGCCAGCCCCGGTGAGGTATAGCTTTTTGCCAGCAGCGGCATGGCATTGCCACCGCTGTCGTACAATGACCAAAGCGCAGTTTCCACATGCTCGCTAATGCACTCAATGCGGCTCAGTTTCTCACCCAGCAGGTGGCTTAGCTCCTTACGCAGCAATTCCATACCGATTTCCCCTGGTAATACTGTTGATTTAATAATGAGCGCACCAGGCGAAGTTGTCACCACTCCAGATCAATTGGGTTTCAGAAAAAGAAATCCCCTCACCAAATCAATAAACAATCACAAAAACACACACATATTATAGGCCATTAGCTCATACCACCTTATAGTTACCCCTCCTGAAGGAGATCCAGTTTAGTTTAGCGTCAATGCGGAAGCGCCGTTCCTACTCCGACGCCTTAATCATGGGATGATTTATGAACAAAGAAAAAAACAAGAATACGCGCCGCTGGCGCGGGTTGTGGATATTGCTTGCAGGGGCCCTGCTGGGTGCGTTTTTGCTGGCAGGCACGGCAACGGTGATGCATAAAACCAGTGACACAGAATTCTGCATCTCTTGCCACGCAATGCAGCAGCCGCTGGCTGAATATCAGGGCAGCATCCATTTCCAGAACGCCAAAGGCATCCGCGCTGAATGCGCCGACTGCCATGTCCCTCACCAACCGCTTGACTACCTGAAAACCAAAGTCATGGCGTTAAAAGATGTGTGGGGGGAAGCGACCGGCAAAATCGATACGCCAGAGAAATACGAATCCCACAAGCTGGCCATGGCACAAAGCGTCTGGGAGACGCTGAAAAAGAGTGATTCAGCGACCTGCCGCTCGTGTCACAGTTTTGAAGCAATGGACGTTCTGGCCCAACGCACAGAGGCTCGTCAGCAGCACCCTGTGGCAATTAAAAATGGGGAAACCTGCATCGATTGCCACAAAGGCGTGGCACATATCCTGCCTGACATGAGCGAGCTGGCCGCAAGCGGCGCAAGTGAACTTGCCAACGCCGCCGCAAATACCCCCGGAAACGCCACCACGCTCTACTCTACTGCCACCCAGCCCTTCTGGTTGAGCATGGACAGCAAACAGCATAATGCCGGTAATCTGATGCCCTCGACAAAACTCAGCGTCGTCAGCCGGGAAGGTGAAATGGTCGAAGCCGAGGTCAGCGGATGGCAGCAGGATGGCGTGAGCGAGGTTTTCTACGCTGCAGCAGGGAAACGCATCCTGAGCGTACTGCTGGGCGAAGAAGCACAAAGCAAGATCAAAACCTTGAGCAGCAAAACGGATCCCGGAACAGGTCTTGTCTGGAGCAAAGTTGTGCTACGCGTCTGGCTCCCCAGGCAACAGCTTATCGATAAACCAGAACCTATCTGGCATTACGCCGCAGAGATGATGTCAGCCAATTGCACGGGTTGCCATGGCCTGACCGCGCTGGATCGCTTTAACGCGAACCAGTGGATTGGCGTAGTAAAAGGAATGGCACCGCGTACTTCACTGACGCAGGAACAATTACGGGTCCTGACCCAGTACGTACAGCAGCATGCCAGTGATATGCCGTCAGATGCAGCGGCAGCTCAGTAAGGAGTCATACCATGAAAGATAAAGAAACGATGACCAATGCTTCAGGGCCGATAAGCCGCCGCCGCTTTCTAACCGGCGCCGTCGCGCTGGCAAGCTTACCGCTCCTTTCCGCAATTTGGCCCAGAACCGCGCTGGCACAAGCTATCAGCGAAGCCTTACCGCAGTTCACTGCACTACGCCAGGCGCAGCAGGGCATCCTTACCGGCGCTCACTGGGGGGCTTTCGAAGCTATCGTACAAGAGGGACGTATGGTCAGCGTGAAACCGGTACAGGACGATCCTTTCCCCAACGAATTGATTAACATGGTGCCGCACCAGGTCCATGCGCCAAACCGTATTAAATACCCAATGGTGCGCAAAGGCTGGCTTGAAGGCGGACCGCTAAACGGCAAGCCCGAGCTGCGCGGGCAAGATGAATGGGTGCAGGTAAGCTGGGATAAAGCCTTAACGCTCGTCAGCGAGCAAATTGCCCGGCTGCAAAAGGAACACGGTCCACAATCTATTTACGGAGGGTCTTACGGCTGGAAGAGTGTTGGTATTTTGCATAATAGCCGTACCCTGCTCCATCGCCTGCTGAATTTGAGCGGTGGATTTGTCAACTACGCCGGAGATTACTCAACGGGTGCAGCACAGGTCATTATGTCCCACGTCGTGGGCTCGATGGAGGTCTACGAACAGCAAACCACCTGGCCTAACGTTATCGAGAATACCGAGCTTGTCATACTTTGGGGATGTAACCCTTCGGTTACGCTAAAAAACAGCTGGAACATCCCCGATCATGAAGGTCAGTCAGGTTTTGCAGCGCTAAAGCAAAAAGGCACCCGTATTATCAGCGTCGACCCGGTGAACAGTGATTCAACACGCGAGCTGAATGCCCAGTGGATCGCCCCTCGCCCCTATACCGATAGCGCAATGATTATCGGGCTGGCCCATACTCTTTTGGCAGAAAAGTTACACGATCCCGATTTTTTAAAAACCTATACCGTCGGCTTCGATAAGTTCGCCGACTACCTGAAGGGTAACGAAGACGGTGTGGTGAAAGATGCAAGCTGGGCTGCGGCTATATGCGGAATAGAGGCAGAGGCAATACGCACTCTGGCTCGCGACATGGCAAAACACAGAACCCTGATCATGGGCGGCTGGGGTATCCAGCGCCAGCACCATGGCGAACAGCCTCACTGGCTGCTGGTCACTCTGGCCGCCATGCTGGGCCAGATTGGCCTGCCCGGCGGCGGATTTGGGTTCAGTTATCATTATTCATCCGGCGGGAGCCCCACCGCTCGCGGCGGTATTTTGGCCGGGATTTCTGCCGGGAGTGCACCAAAGAACGGCCCGGCATCTATCCCGGTGGCGCGTATCGCTGACTGTCTGGCAAACCCCGGCAAAACCATTAATTTTAACGGCAGCAAAGTCACCTACCCGGATGTGAAGATGGTCTACGTGGCCGGCGGCAATACCTTCCACCAGCACCAGGATACGAATAACCTGATCAAGGCCTGGCAGCGTCCGGAAACCATCGTGGTGAACGAGCCCTACTGGACCGCCACTGCCAAATACGCCGATATCGTGCTACCGGCCACAACCAGCTACGAACGAAACGATCTCGAAATGGGTGGGGATTATTCGCAGCTGTATGTTTTCCCGATGCATCAGTGCGTCCCGCCGCAGCACGAAGCACGTAACGACTATGATATTTTCGCCGGCCTGGCAGAAAAACTCGGTGTACTGGAAGGGTATAGCGAAGGCAAGGATGAGATGCAGTGGCTTAAGGGGATGTATGACAATATGAAAGAGCAGGCTCGTAACGCTCGCGTTGCCCTACCGCCATTCGATATGTTCTGGGCATCAAACAACTACATCCGTTTCCCGATCCCGAAAGAAAATAAACAATGGATTCGTTTCGCAGATTTCCGCGAGAACCCTCTGCTTAATCCGCTGGGCACGCCATCCGGTAAGATTGAAATCTATTCAGATGCCGTCGCAAAAATGGATTACGCCGACTGTCGCGGACTCCCTGGCTGGCTTCCTCCTCAGGAGTGGTATCAAAGCCCGCTGGCGGATAAATACCCCTTGTCGCTCAATACGGCCCATCCGATTAACCGACTGCACTCCCAGCTGGATAATACTCCGCTGCGGGAGAAATACGCCGTCGCGGATCGAGAGGCTATCTGGATCCATCCTGAAGATGCTAACGCCAGAAAAATCACCGACGGCGACCTGGTTCGTGCCTTTAACGATCGCGGGCAAATTATGGTGGGTGCAGTGGTAACAGAGAGGGTGCGTCCGGGTGTGGTTCGTATCAGCGAAGGGGCATGGTTCGACCCTGCCGACCCTGCCGTTCCGGGATCGATCTGTAAGAATGGGAATGTAAACTGCCTGACCTTCGATATTGGTTCCTCCAGTCTGGCGCAGGGTAACTGTGGCCAAATGGCACAGCTGGATATTGAGAAATATCATGGCCCTGCCTTAGTAAATACCGCTCATGCGGTACCGGTAGGTGCCTAAAAAAATGGCTGCCTCTTGCGGGGCAGCCATTGTTTCCCATAAAAGGGGTTAACGCATCGCCAGGCGAACACGCTCCAAATCTTCCGGCGTATCCACGCCAATGCTCGGGATCGCTTTTGCGACGGCTACGTGAATTTTTTCCCCGTTCCACAGCACACGCAGCTGCTCGAGCATTTCGATTTGCTCGAGCTGGCTTGGCTCCCAGCTGACATAGCGGCGGATAAAACCGGCGCGGTAGCCATAAATGCCGATGTGACGCAGAAAGGTATCGCCAATTTGTTCGCGGGATGCGGCGAAACGTTCACGATCCCACGGAATAGTGGCGCGTGAGAAATACAGCGCATAGCCCTGCGCATCCATCACCACTTTAACCGCGTTTGGGTTAAAGGCTTCTTCCGCCGATTCGATGGGCACCGCCAGAGTCGCCATGCCGGCTTTGCTGTTAGCGACGTTACTGGCAACCTGCTGGATAATAATCGGCGGGATCATCGGCTCATCGCCCTGCACGTTCACAATAACCGTGTCATCGCTGAAACCGCATTTCTCAATAACTTCTGCCAGGCGTTCGGTGCCGGACTGGTGATCGGGGCTGGTCATGCAAACCTCTCCACCTGCCGCTTCGACGACGTGAGCAACATCAGGGTGATCGGTTGCGACAATAATACGTTCAGCGCCTGACTCACGGGCACGATCCAGCACATGCAGGACCATTGCTTTACCGTTGATTTCTTTTAAAGGTTTACCCGGCAAACGCGTCGACGCATAACGTGCGGGAATAATGGCGACAAAACTCATGGGTTGGTCTCGTCTGAAGTCAGCGTACGGGCTTCACTTTCCAGCAGAACCGGAATACCGTCGCGCAACGGGAAGGCCAGGCCGTCAGGCTTACAGATAAGCTCTTGCTTTTCCTGGTTATAGTAGAGCTTGCCGTTACAGACCGGGCAGGCAATGATTTCAAGTAAACGACTTTCCATAATTACTCCAGATGAGTGCCATCAACGGCACCAGAATAGCATAAATGACTAGCTCGCCGGGGCCATTTCCCAGCCTGTTCCCCAGGTTTCTCTCAGTTCTTCCGGCAATGTGCCAAAGGAAATATGCGTAGCCGATTGCCAAAGAGCAAACTCCGTGAGTGCATTGTGCAAGCCTTCCAGCAACGAACCCGTCACCTTAAGGCCCTCCTCCAGGTAGAGGCTTATCACCTCAAGCTCTCCCTGCTTGCGGTGCATTTTTGCGTCCATTCTGCCAACCAATGCACCTTTATGCAGCAGCGGTAAAACAAAATAGCCGTAGCGGCGCTTTTCCGCCGGCGTGTAGCATTCGAGGCGGTAGGAAAAGTTAAACAAAACCTCGGCTCTGCGACGATCCCAAACGACCGGATCAAACGGCGAGAGTACCGCGCTGTGGGTAGCCCTAAGCTGATTTTGCTGCGCCTTTTCAAGCAGCGGCAGTAGCGAATGATGCACCAGCATCTCTCCCAGTTTATCAACCTTGACGCGAACAACATTGCCCGATAACAGCCAGGCTTCAATCAGGGGTTTTAATGCCAGGTTTTTCAGCCGGTAGTAATCCGCCAGCCATTCAGGGCGAAAGATCCCCAGGCTGCGGGCGCTGTTTTCCAGCATCTGCCGCTCAGCCTCAAACTGCTCAATAAGGTGCAGCGTATCATCCCAGTGCGGCATAACCCGATGGGTTAAATCGTAAACGCGCTGGAAGTTTCGCCGCTCGGTAACCATAACCTTCCCGGCGGTAAACAACCCTTCGAGGTGTTTTTTCTGTGGCTTCCATTCCCACCAGCCACTTGCGCCTTTACGCGGATGCTCAAAGTCGGCGGAGCGTACCGGGCCGTTCTCTTCGATATAAGCGAGCAACTGTCTGATATCTTCCGCATGCGCATTCATCCACTCCGGGCGGTATTTCCATCCCATGTTTTCAGGGCTCAGCATTCGGTGGCGAATAAGAGAGAAGTCTTTCTTCGGCAGGAAACAGGCTTCATGGGCCCAGTATTCAATTAGCTCACCGCTAGCCAACGCACCGTCCAGCCAGCCAGGCTCAAACTGCCCAAGGCGGCTGAACAACACCAGATACGGGCTGCGGGCAACGATATTGATGGTGTCAATCTGGAGCAGCGACATGCGGGAGATAGCGTCGGCAACGTCCGAGGGACGCGCACGGCGGCGAGGTTTTTGTAGCAGCCCCTGGGCTGCAAGGTGCAGATTCCGGGCAGCGCGTAGCGAAAGTTGCACAACGGTCATGGCACACCTGTAATTAACGAACAAATAACCGGTGCCGCCAGAGCTAACGCACCAGACCCAGTAACTCCTTAAGCAGCGTTTCAGCCAGTGGCGAAGCGAGCTGCGCATCCACCGGCAGATACCACCAGTTTGTATGCCCCTCTGCAAACGCACGGCATTTCACCGCATCTTTTTCCGTCATCAGTACCGTTTGCTCAGAGTCGGAGATATTCAGCATATCCAGCTCGGTAATCGCCTGATGATCGGCAAGCGCAACGGTTTCCATCGGTGTGATGCCGCACTGCTCGAGCGTGGCAAAAAAGCGCGGCGGATGGCCAATACCGGCCATTGCGACAACGTTGGTAAAATCCGTCACCGGGCGGCGCTCGCCGCTGAGTAAGTTAACCGCAAGCCCTGGCTCAAGACGCATTGCAATTTCACCGACCTGAGGTTCACCGCCGTTAACGATAACCGCATCCACGCTGCGCAGACGCCCTGCTCTCTCGCGCATAGGGCCTGCGGGTAACCACCAGCCGTTACCGAAACGACGCACGCCATCGACAACAACGATTTCTTTATCGCGTGCCAGAGCATAATGCTGCAGGCCATCGTCGGTGATGATAATTTGTGGAGCCGTTGCCTGTATCAGGGCTTTAACGGCATCACTGCGTTTGGGCGCGACGGCGACAGGCGCACCAGTACGCTGAAAGATCAGTACAGGCTCATCTCCAGCTTCAGAAGGCGTGGTTTGCGCATTAAGCAACAGAGGATAAGAGGCCGCTTTTCCGCCATAGCCGCGAGAGACTACACCAACGCGAACACCGCGCTGCTGCAGTTGCTCAACAAGCCAGATAACCACCGGCGTTTTTCCGTTGCCGCCAGCCGTCAGGTTCCCAACCACAACGACAGGCACCGGAGCGCGCCAGGCGGTGCGCAAGCCTAAGTGATAAGACAGACGAATAGCGCCGCTGACCAGGCCATATAGCCAGGAAAGCGGCAGCAGCAGCAGGTAGAGAGGTGATTTTCCCGACCAGATACGCGCTATCATTCGCCGAATTGCATCTTATGCAGCTGGGCGTAAACCCCGCGATGAGCCAGCAGCTCCTGGTGAGGACCACGCTCAACGATGCGGCCATCTTCCACCACCACGATTTCGTCAGCCTGCTCGATAGTCGACAGACGGTGGGCGATAACCAGCGAGGTGCGGTTTTTCTGCAGTTCATCCAGAGCGGCCTGAATAGCGCGTTCTGATTCGGTATCGAGCGCAGAAGTCGCCTCATCGAGGATCAGAATCGGGCTATCGCGCAGCAGCGCGCGAGCAATAGCGATACGCTGACGCTGGCCGCCGGAGAGCAGCACACCGTTTTCACCGATCATCGTATCAAGGCCGTCATCCATCTTGCTGATGAAGTCCATGGCGTAGGCCATACGTGCGGCTTTTTCGATATCTTCGCGAGAATACTGCTCGGTACGAGCGTAGGCGATATTGTTGGCAATGGTGTCGTTGAACAAGTGAACATTCTGGGAGACCAGCGCAACCTGGTTACGCAGCGAGGCAAGGGTATAGTCGCGAATATCCTGGCCATCAACCAGAATCTCGCCCTTTTCCTGCTCGTAAAAACGTGTGATCAGGCTGGCGATGGTCGATTTACCGGAACCTGAGCGTCCGACCAGAGCAACGGTCTTACCGGCTGGAATGGTCAGATTGATGTCGCGCAGCGCAGGAACATCACGCCCCGGATAAGTAAAGGTGACATTACGGAATTCAACATCGCCTTTAGAACGCTCAATGACCTGTTTGCCGCTGTCTTTTTCCTGCTCGGAATCGAGAATAGAGAACAGCGTCTGGCAGGCGGCCATCCCACGCTGGAACTGAGCGTTAACGTTGGTCAGCGACTTCAGCGGGCGCATCAGCGCGATCATGGAAGAGAAGACAACCGTAATCGTCCCCGCGGTGAGCGTTTCCATTACGCTTGGGAAACTTGCGGCATACAGCACGAAGGCCAACGCAAAGGAGGCAATTAGCTGAATAATAGGGTCAGAAATAGAGGACGCAGAAACCAGTTTCATCCCCTGGTTACGCATGCGGTTGCTAACCTTGTCGAAGCGATCGGTTTCCACCTGCTGGCCGCCGAAGATGAGCACTTCTTTATGCCCCTTGAGCATCTGCTCAGCGCTGGTTGTCACCTGCCCCATGGTGTTCTGCATATTTTTACTGATATTGCGGAAGCGCTTAGAAACAAAGCGAATCGCAAATGAGACGATGGGGGCCAGCACAATCAAAATAACCGACAGCTGCCAGCTGTACCAGAACATCAACACAAACAGGCCGATGATAGAGGCGCCTTCACGCACCACGGTTATCAACGCGCTTGAGGATGAAGAAGCAACCTGCTCAGAATCGTAGGTAATACGTGAAAGCAGCGTACCCGTTGACTGCTGATCGAAGAAAGCGACCGGCATTCCCATCATGTGGCTGAACAGGCGACGACGCATGTTCATTACCACCATCCCTGACACCCATGAAATACAGTAGCTGGAGACATAGCTTGTGATGCCGCGCAGTACCATCAGGGCAATAACGGCCAGTGGCATCCACAACAGCACCGACGAGTCCGTTTTCCCAAAACCATCATCCAGTAATGGTTTCAGCAGCGAAAGCATGTAGGTATCGCTCGCAGCATTGAGGATTAACGCTATCCCAGCCACAATCAGACCCGTTCTAAATGGGGAAATCATCGGCCAGAGCCGGCGGAAAGTCTGCCACGTGGAGAGATCTTTATCGTTCTGCATTAAGTCGAACCAGCCTTTTATGAAATAGCCGCATATTCTACCCATTATCGCGGGTGACGCCAAACCACTGATGATACCAACGGGGCAATATTTGCTCTCTGAAGCCAGAGATTTGCCATTTATCACCCTTTATTTCAATCGTCAGCTGCCCGGACTGCGCGGTGTCGTACCATTGATAACCGTATTTCCGATAATGGTCGATAATCTTTGGGGACGGCAGCCGCCAGGCGTTATAGCGCGACGTCGAAGCCAGCGCCACGCTGCCGGAGACGGCTCGTAGCAGTGGGCCGCTGGATGATGTTCGGCTACCGTGGTGAGGAACCTGCAAAACATCGGCTTGTACGACCTGCCAGCGCCCTCTCAGCATAGCTAATTCCGCGCTCGCTTCCATATCGCCACTCAGTAACAGACTAAAACCCCCTTTGCTTACCTTGACTACGCAAGAGCGATTGTTCCCTTTACCTTCGTGCTCTTCCGGTGGCCACAGCACATCAAATTGAATGTTCTGCCATTGCCATTGCTGGCCACGAAAGCACGGTTCATGCCCTTCCCAGTGCAGAGGGCTACGGATGCTCAGCACGGGCCACTGCTGCTTAAGGCTTTTTAAGCCACCGATATGGTCAAGATGTTCGTGGCTGACAATAACCTGTTCAGGCTGCAGGTTACGCCATTTTAACCACGGAATAATCACGGTTCTTGCCGCATCACCACCAGGCCATGCATTTCCCGTATCGTAAAGTAATGCTTTCCCTTCTCGTTCGATAACAACCGCAAGCCCATGCCCGACATCAAGCATATGGACGGCCCAGCTATTGATAGCCGGTTTACGCCAGAAAGGGAATATCATCAAAAGCAACACCGCCGTAACCGCTGAAGGAGAACTTCGCCAAAACCCGCCTCGCCAGACAATCACGGCCCACCAGGCAATGAACGCCAAAAACTGATAGCGGCGATCCACCTCCCTCCAGCCTTGCGGTAAGTTGGCCAATAGTGCAAATACGCCTGCCAGAGATTTATCCGCCAGAGACCAAATCCACTCGCCAATACCCGGTAACTCCCCAAATACCATGCCGGCCAGTATCAAAGGAACGCTAACGAACGTAATCAACGGCACGGCGAAGAGATTTGCTGCCAGCGAGGTCAAGCTTACGCCGTGAAATAACACCACCTGAAGCGGAATAAGCAGTAACGTGACGCCCGTTTGCAGGTAAAGCAGATCGATAAAAGGCCGAAACCAGCGATGGATGCCCATACGCGGCAGCGGCACCCACTGATACCAAAAGATAAGCCCGCACACCGCAAGAGCGGATAGCCAAAGACTCTCCGCCAAAATAGCCAGCGGTTCACTAAACACAATGCCGGCCACACAGCAAAGCAGGACTTCCCACGAGGGCCACTTTCTGCCGCTAAGGCGTAGCACCATCCAGATCCCCATACCGACCAGTGTTCTTACGGCAGGAGGGTTCATGCCCGACAGCCAGGTATAAAATAGCGCGATGCTAAAGCTCATCAACAGGGGAAAACGATAGCCGATCAGGAAGGTCGGTAGACAAAACTGTAACGCCCGCGCAAACAGCCAGCCAATGCCTCCGGCCAACGCAATATGCAGTCCAGAAATTGCCATGAGATGCGCGGTACCGGTGTCACGCATAATTTTTTTGACATCATCGCTAACGTCAATCCGCTCGCCAAACCCCAGAGCAATAATGACCCCCTGCCATGGAAGGTGTGCGGTGGCATTTTTGGCTCGCTGTAGCCATTTCCCACGAAGATTACAGCGATCTGATAATAGACTGGCGTTCTGTACGCTGCCGTTAAACGGCAGAAGCTGTGAAAGCGCGTAACGCTGCCCATCAAAACTCCCCTCATTCAGCTGAGCATGTACTGGGCGAAGTCTTAGCGTCATCTGCCAGATCTGCCCTTCGCAGACGGGCTCAGGCAAAACGCTATTTCTTAATACCACGCCCGGAGCAGGAAACAGATAATGCTGGTTCAGCTTCACTATCTGTAGCTCGTGCCGCTTTTCACCGTCACTGCGCGTAACTTTCACCTGGGCAGTCAGCGGTTTTTGCCCAACGTCAGCCAACGCGTCCAGCATTTGCCGCGCGGCCAGAAGGCTCCAGCTCAGGAATAAAAGGCACAGCACCAGATACCGCACCCAGCGTACGTGCCCCAAAAATCCGGCCAGCGCCAGCGCAGTGGCCAGAAGCAGCAGAATGCCATTTCTTTCCGGAATAATTGGTAACCATAACAGTGGGAGAGAACTAAGCATAATAGCGCTGGCCACAGCCGGTATTGAAAACACACCCACCTCCTTGTTACAGGCAGTGTGCACCAGTCTTGTTGTAGAATCAGAAAGTTATCACGAGAACACGAGATGTACTGGGCAACATTGAACCAGGTAAGCAACGTTGCGTTCCCGCTTTAGAAACGGCTCGCAAAAACAGTGGGAAAGGAAAAAAAAATGGCACCTCATTTGAGGTGCCATTTTTGTTAACTCCGAAGAATTAACCATAAATATTGGCGCGGTCACGCAACTCTTTGCCTGGCTTAAAGTGCGGAACGTATTTACCTTCCAGATCCACTTTGTCGCCGGTTTTGGGGTTACGTCCGGTGCGAGGAGCGCGATAGTGTAAGGAGAAACTGCCGAAACCCCGGATTTCAATACGTTCACCCTCGGCGAGCGTAGAGGCCATATGCTCCAGCATTTCTTTCACCGCATCTTCTACCGCTTTCGCAGGGATGTGAGATTGCTGGGTTGCAAGTCTTTCGATCAATTCTGACTTGGTCATGATTCCTCCGGTTTCCATTCAGGAAAATTAGCTTACAGCTCTCAATCGAACAAGGGCGGCCGAAGCCGCCCTGATTTTATACCCTGGCAGAAGCCGGGATACAACGCTCGGACGATTACTCGCCTTTAGCTGCTTTGAATGCTTCAGCCATTGCGTTAGAGAAGTTGCCTTCTTCCTGTTTGTTGTTAACAGTCGCAATTGCATCTTTCTCGTCAGCTTCGTCTTTAGCACGAACAGACAGGCTCACAACACGGTTTTTACGATCAACGCCGGTGAATTTAGCTTCAACGTCGTCGCCAACGTTCAGAACCAGAGTTGCATCTTCAACGCGGTCACGGGAAGCTTCAGAAGCACGCAGGTAGCCTTCTACGCCATCTGCTAATTCAACTGTAGCACCTTTCGCGTCAACTGCCGTTACTTTACCAGTAACGATAGTACCTTTCTTGTTCAGCGCAACGTAGTTGTTGAACGGATCTTCTGCGAGCTGTTTAACGCCCAGGGAGATACGCTCACGCTCTGCGTCAACCTGCAGAACAACAGCTGCAATTTCGTCGCCTTTTTTGTATTCACGAACTGCTTCTTCGCCTGCAACGTTCCAGGAGATGTCAGACAGGTGAACCAGGCCGTCGATGCCGCCGTCCAGGCCGATGAAGATACCGAAGTCAGTGATAGACTTGATTTTACCTTCAACGCGGTCGCCTTTGTTGTGGGTCTCAGCGAACTGCTGCCATGGGTTGTTTTTGCACTGCTTCAGACCCAGGGAGATACGACGACGTTCTTCGTCGATATCCAGAACCATAACTTCCACTACATCACCAACGTTAACAACTTTGGATGGGTGGATGTTTTTGTTGGTCCAATCCATTTCGGAAACGTGAACCAGGCCTTCAACGCCTTCTTCGATTTCAACGAAGCAGCCGTAGTCGGTCAGGTTGGTCACGCGACCAGTCAGTTTGGTACCTTCTGGATAACGCTTAGCGATAGCTACCCATGGATCTTCGCCCAGCTGTTTCAGGCCGAGGGATACACGAGTACGTTCGCGGTCGAACTTCAGCACTTTAACAGTGATTTCGTCGCCAACATTCACGATTTCGCTTGGATGCTTAACGCGTTTCCATGCCATATCGGTGATGTGCAGCAGGCCATCAACGCCACCCAGGTCAACGAATGCGCCGTAGTCAGTGAGGTTCTTAACGATACCTTTAACTTCCATGCCTTCTTGCAGGTTTTCAAGCAGCTGATCGCGCTCTGCGCTGTTCTCAGACTCGATTACCGCACGACGGGAAACAACAACGTTGTTGCGCTTCTGGTCAAGCTTGATAACTTTGAACTCAAGCTCTTTGCCTTCCAGGTGCAGGGTGTCGCGAACTGGACGAACGTCAACCAGGGAACCTGGCAGGAACGCACGAATACCGTTCAGCTCAACAGTGAAGCCACCTTTAACTTTGCCGTTGATAACACCGACCACAGTTTCAGCTTCTTCGTAAGCTTTTTCCAGCGTGATCCAAGCTTCGTGACGTTTAGCTTTTTCACGGGACAGCAGGGTTTCACCGAAGCCGTCTTCTACTGCGTCCAGCGCAACGTCAACTTCGTCACCAACCTGAATTTCCAGCTCGCCCTGGGCGTTTTTGAACTGCTCTGCCGGAATGGCGGACTCAGATTTCAGACCGGCGTCAACCAGTACTACGTCTTTGTCGATAGCAACAACAACACCGCGAACGATGGAACCCGGACGGGTTTCGATTGTTTTGAGGGATTCTTCAAATAGTTGAGCAAAAGATTCTGTCATATTGATAATCTTCAGGATTCTTCAATTTAACGTCCATCTGACTTCATGTCGGATGGGGTTGTTTCACATGCCTGCTCACATTCCATTGCAGCAGGTACTTCGAAATTTGGTCGCTATCTCAAGCGAGCACCAGCTTTTCGCGGGCGTATTGTAGCGCTTTTTCAATCACTTGCTCAATACTCATACTGGTGGAATCCAGCACTAAAGCATCGGCAGCGGGTACCAGCGGCGCTACGGACCGATTGCGGTCGCGATCGTCGCGTTCCTTTATCTCGGCCAAAAGGCGTTCAAAGTTAACACTAAAGCCCTTCTCCTGCAACTGTAGCATACGCCTGTGCGCACGCTCTTCAGAGGAGGCATCAAGGAAAATTTTCACCGGCGCGTCCGGGAACACAACGGTCCCCATATCACGGCCATCGGCAATCAGGCCCGGCGCTTCGCGGAAAGCACGCTGGCGACGCAGCAGAGCTTCGCGGACACGTGGGAACGCTGCGACCTGAGAGGCGGCATTTGCCACGTCCTGAGTGCGGATTTCACCGCTCACATCTTCCCCTTCCAGGATCACTTCCAGATTCCCGTTGGTGGAAACAAAACGGACGTCCAGATGTGCAGCAAGAGGAACCAGCGCGTCTTCCGAAGCGACGTCTACGTGATGATGCAGCGCAGCAAGCGCCAGGACGCGATAAATTGCACCAGAGTCCAGCAGATGCCACTGCAGCGCTTCGGCCATGGCCTTGCAGAGTGTGCCTTTACCGGCGCCACTTGGGCCATCAATCGTTATTACCGGGGCGGATGCCGTCATCGTTTTCTCCTCTATCGCTGGATTCGCGGGTGGTAAACGCCGCGCATTATACGCCGCAACCGCCAGGACTGTTATCTTTCCGGGCAAATATCCTCGGGAATCAGGCTGAGTGTAGAAGAATTGCGCAACGTGCGTTGTAAGGAATCGTAGGGAAAAAGAAAAACCGCATCGGGCGATGCGGTTTCATCATGCGTTATGCCTGAGTGCTAATGCGCGCCAGTTGCTCGAAGTAGTCCGGGAAGGTTTTCGCGGTACAGCCTGGGTCGAGAATGGTGACCGGCGTATCGGACAGCGCCACCAGCGAGAAGCACATCGCCATGCGGTGATCGTTGTAGGTACCGATTTCGGCAAACGTCAGTTTAGCCGGTGGCGTAACGGTGATGTAGTCTTCACCCTCTTCCACTTCGGCCCCCACTTTGCGCAGTTCAGTGGCCATCGCGCTCAGACGGTCGGTCTCTTTTACGCGCCAGTTATAGATATTGCGCAAAGTGGTCGTGCCTTTGGCGAACAGTGCCGCGGTAGCAATGGTCATCGCCGCATCCGGGATATGGTTCATGTCCATATCGATGGCGTTCAGCTCGCCGCGCTCGCAGCTAATGAAGTCATCGCCCCAGGTCACTTTCGCCCCCATCTTTTCCAGTACGTCCGCAAAACGGATATCGCCCTGAACGCTGTTACGGCCAATGCCGGTCACTTTCACAACGCCGCCTTTAATCGCCCCGGCAGCCAGGAAGTAGGAAGCAGAAGAGGCATCACCTTCTACCAGGTAAGCGCCCGGGGACTGGTACTGCTGTGCGCCGCGAATGACAAAACTGCGGTAGTCGCGGTTTTCCACCTCAACGCCGAAGGTTTTCATCAGGTGCAGCGTGATGTCGATATAAGGTTTGGAGACCAGCTCACCTTTAATGGTGATTTCGGTATCGCTCCCTGCCAGCGGCGCGGTCATTAATAGCGCAGTAAGGAACTGGCTGGAAACGCTGCCGTCCACTTCAACCTTGCCACCGCTGAAACCACCGCGCAGACGCAACGGCGGATAGTTTTCCTGTTCCAGATATTCGATCTGCGCCCCGCCCTGACGCAGCGCATCCACCAGGTGGCCGATAGGACGCTCTTTCATGCGCGGCTCACCGGTCAGGACAATGTTATTACTGCCAAGGCACAATGCGGCAGCCAACGGACGCATAGCGGTACCTGCATTGCCTAAAAACAGCTCAAGGTCGCCTTTTGCCTGCAGCGGCCCGGCCACGCCGGTGACCTCACAACGGGTACGATCCGCCGAAAGCGTATAGCTAACGCCCAGCGCCTTCAGGGCATTAAGCATATGGCGGACATCATCGCTATCCAACAGATTGGTCAGCACAGTCGTACCTTTGGCAAGCGCCGCCAACAGCAAAGCACGGTTGGACACGCTTTTTGAACCTGGCAGATTGATGGTGCCGTTGACCAGCGCGATGGGTTGTAACGTCAGGGATTCCAGCATGGGAAAAATACTCTCAACTCAAACAGAATAAAAACCCCGCAGACGGGCCGCGGGGCGAAGTACAGGTGTAGTTGTTAACCGTGACGACGCTCGAAGTCCACCATAAAGTCGGTCAGCGCTTTCACGCCATCAAGCGGCATAGCGTTATAAATTGATGCACGCATACCGCCAACAACGCGGTGACCTTTCAACGAGTGCAGGCCTGCAGCGAAGGACTCTTCAAGGAATACTTTATCCAGCGCGCTATCTGCCAGCTGGAACGGCACATTCATACGAGAGCGGTTCGACGCAGCTACGTCGTTACGATAAAAATCACTGTTATCAATCACGCCGTACAGCAACTCAGCTTTGGCCTGGTTGATACGATCCATAGCGGCTACGCCACCCTGCTCTTTCAGCCATTTAAACACCAGCCCCGACAGATACCATGCAAACGTTGGCGGCGTATTAAACATCGAATCATTGTCGTTCAAAACGGTGTAATCGATGATTGACGGGCACGCTTTATGGGCTTTGCCCAGCAGATCTTCACGTACCACAACCAGCGTCAGGCCAGCAGGGCCAATGTTTTTCTGCGCACCTGCATAGATCACACCAAAACGGCTAACGTCGATAGGGCGTGACAGAATAGTGGAAGAGAAGTCCGCGGCAACAACGATATCGCCAAAATCAGGGGTTTCGTCGATGGAGATGCCGTCGATGGTCTCATTCGGGCAGTAGTGCAAGAAAGCACTGTTGTCAGACACTTGCCACTCGCTCATTGGTTTAATGGCGCGTTTGCCGTCAACGGTAATTTTCACATCGTGGGCGATTGGCTGACAGTATTTTTTCGCTTCTTTTATTGCACTGTTTGCCCAGTAGCCACCGTCGATATAGTCAGCGCTGGTTTTGTCCCCGAGGATATTCAGCGGCACGCCGGCAAACTGGCCGCGACCACCGCCATGGCAGAATAAAACTTTATAGTTGGAGGGGATTTGCAGCAGATCGCGAAAATCTTTTTCCGCCTCTTCTGCGACCTGAATAAACTCTTTACCACGGTGGCTAATTTCCATTACGGAAGTGCCCAAACCGTGCCAGTCGCACAACTCCTGTTGTGCACGACGAAGTACCTCAGCCGGTAACATTGCCGGACCAGAACTAAAATTGTATACCTGTGTCATTTCCCCTCACCACGCCTCGAGCAATAAGTTTTTATTACATCATCGGTTTTATCATTCAGCGGCGCAGTGTTGCAACGGTTAATCCCGTGCAGGGGGGTAATGTGCGCAAAATCACACAACACAATCTACCGACGGTGGAAAAAACTGCCCGATATCTGGCGGTCAGGTGATGCGGCAGGCAGTACTGGCTTTGGCCCATCCTGCGTGATGACAGCGAGGGCATCGATGTCGGTCGCCGGCGTTCAGTGTCACCACTTCGCTGCAGCGTATGCAAGCATACTCCCCCTTTCGCGGCGCGGTGGTGAAATGCTCAACGCAGCCGCCCGGTAAAATAGGCAGCCCGGGTCTTACCTCTTCGTCGGGGTAATAATAAAGACTAATCTCACCGTTGGTTTCAAGTATCGCTAGCCTGACCTGCCCAAGGTGCTCGACGCCGTGCACTCTGAGCTCCATAAAGAATTCAAACTCGGTGATGTTTTGCGCCCGCATCTTCTCCCACGCGAACTCCCCGCCCTCAATAATGATCGTGGGCTTACCCTCAAGCAGGTTTTCCAGCCTTTCGCTATGTGCCATCAGCCACATCACCAGACGATACAGGCCAGCCAAGGTCAGAAAGACCACCAACACGGGCAACATCGGCACATTGTGATAGAAAGCAACGTCCCCCGCGGCAGAGCCCAACGTCAGAATAATCAGCACTTCAAAGAGCGACATTTGTCGCACACCCCGCCGGCCGGTCACCTTCAGAAACAGAAAGACAAGCACAAAGGTAAAAAGGCTACGGAGGACAACCTCCCACAAAAAATCGGGGGGGACTTCATCAAACGCCATACGCTGCAGGTCAAAAGCCTTCATTTTTCCACCATAACAGGGAGTTACTGTAATTAAGCATAGCCTGTTATGCTAGCGTCGCCTGCGCCGGGTGGATAATGGCGTCCTCCCGGTAAAACCCGTATCATTGCGCGTTTTGCGTACCACTAAAGTGAACCCCATGACTCAGACATTTATCCCTGGCAAAGATGCCGCCCTGGAAGACTCCATCGCTCGCTTCCAGAAAAAGCTGACCGACCTCGGTTTCAATATCGAAGAAGCCTCCTGGCTTAACCCGGTACCGAACGTTTGGTCAGTGCATATTCGCGACAAAGACAGCGCTCTGTGCTTCACCAACGGCAAAGGCGCAACCAAAAAAGCCGCGCTGGCATCCGCGCTGGGTGAATATTTTGAACGTCTGTCGACTAACTATTTCTTCGCTGACTTTTGGCTGGGTGATACCATCGCTAATGGCCCGTTTGTTCATTACCCAAATGAGAAGTGGTTCTCTCTGCCGGAAGATGAACAACTGCCAGAAGGTATCCTCGACGACCGTCTGCGCGCGTTCTACGATCCAGAAAATGAATTAAGCGCAGGCATGCTGATCGACCTCCAGTCCGGAAACGAAGAGCGTGGTATTTGCGCCCTGCCGTTTACCCGCCAGTCAGATCTGCAGACCGTTTATATTCCAATGAACATCGTCGGTAACCTGTATGTTTCCAACGGCATGTCTGCAGGTAATACCGCTAACGAAGCCCGCGTTCAGGGGCTTTCAGAAGTCTTTGAGCGTCACATCAAAAACCGCATTATCGCCGAAAGCATTAGCCTGCCTGAGATCCCGCAAGAGGTGCTGGCACGTTATCCTGGCGTGGTGGAGTCCATTAAAACGCTTGAAGCAGAAGGTTTCCCAATTTTCGCTTATGACGGCTCCCTGGGCGGCAAATATCCGGTTATCTGCGTGGTGCTGTTTAACCCGGCAAACGGGACCTGTTTTGCGTCGTTTGGCGCACACCCTGATTTTGGCGTGGCGCTGGAGCGTACCGTTACCGAACTGCTGCAGGGACGTGGCCTGAAAGATCTGGACGTATTTACCCCGCCAACCTTCGATGACGAAGAGGTGGCTGAACACGCTAACCTGGAAACTCACTTCATCGATTCCAGCGGCCTGATCTCCTGGGATATGTTCAAGCAAGATGCGGATTACCCGTTTGCCGACTGGAGCTTCGCCGGTACAACAGAAGAAGAGTTCGCGACATTAATGGCTATCTTCCAGTCTGAAGATAAAGAAGTGTATATCGCCGACTACGAGCATCTGGATGTTTACGCCTGCCGTATTATCGTGCCTGGCATGTCTGACATTTACCCTGCTGACGACCTGCTGCTGGCCAACAACAGCATGGGTAGCCATCTGCGTGAAACTATCCTGGCGCTGCCGGACAGCGAATGGGAACAGCAGGACTACCTTGACCTGATTTCTCAACTTGACGACGAAGGGCACGACGATTTCACCCGCGTACGTGAGCTGCTGGGCCTGGCAACCGGCAAAGACAACGGCTGGTATACGCTGCGCATTGGTGAACTGAAAGCCATGCTGGCGCTTGCCGGTGGTGACCTGGAGCAAGCGCTTATCTGGACCGAATGGACCATGGAGTTTAACGCTTCAATCTTTAGCCCGGAACGCGCCAACTACTACCGTTGCCTGCAAACCCTACTGCTACTGTCACAGGAAGAAGAGCGCCAACCGCTGCAATACCTGAATGCTTTTGTACGTATGTATGGCGCGGACGCGGTGGATGCGGCCAGCGCAGCAATGAGCGGAGAAGCCGCGTTTTATGGTCTGCAGCCCGTAGATAAAGAGCTGAAAGCCTTCCCGGCGCATCAGGCTTTGTTGCAGGCTTACGAAAAATTACAGCGTGCCAAAGCCAAATATTGGCAGGTAAAGTAATTTACTGACAACTTACAGGTGCGCACTGCACCGGGCCTAAGCTATATTGTGGGGCGCTTTTGCGCCCCATTTTATTATTGCAACAATAATATTTTACTATGTAATCTTTTGGTTAACTTAGGGTAAATAGTTATTTATCGATAGCGGAAATAATGTTATCAAAATATAAAAATACCCCATTGTAATTAACCATTTTTGTGCGAGGAACGGGCTAAATTCAATTTTACTTATAAATATTAAAATTTATTTTTTCATTGATAATCAATCAGTTATGCTGAAAAAAAGATAAAGACCTGCTTTTTCAGTGCCTATTAGCTTGGCGAGATATGATCCACATCAATTTTTACTCTATAATGCTTTGTTAGTATCTCCTCGCCGAATTAAATAAGAGAGAGTTAGTGTGAAAGCTGACAACCCTTTTGATCTAGTACTCCCACCAGCGATGGCAAAAATTGCCGAAGACGCTGGCGTCTATAAAGCGACCAAGCAACCGCTAACGACCTTTTACTTAGCGATTACCGCAGGCGTCTTCATTTCGATTGCCTTCGTGTTCTACATCACCGCCACAACGGGCACATCCACTCTCCCCTTCGGGATTGCCAAACTGATTGGCGGCACCTGCTTCTCACTGGGTTTAATTCTTTGCGTTATCTGCGGTGCAGACCTCTTTACCTCCACCGTGTTGATAGTCGTAGCCAAAGCAAGCGGCCGTATCACCTGGTGCCAGTTACTGCGTAACTGGGCTAATGTCTACATTGGTAACCTGGTGGGTGCCCTGCTCTTTGTACTTCTTATCTGGCTGTCCGGCATGTATATGACAGCCAACGGTGCCTGGGGCCTGAACGTCCTGCAGACCGCCGACCATAAAATGCATCATACGTTTGTTGAGGCCGTCTGCCTCGGCATTCTGGCGAACCTGATGGTGTGCCTCGCCGTCTGGATGAGCTACTCCGGCCGCAGCCTGATGGACAAAATGTTTGCTATGATCCTTCCGGTTGCCATGTTTGTTGCCAGCGGCTTTGAGCACAGCATCGCAAACATGTTCATGATCCCGATGGCCATCGTGGTTCGTGATTTTGCCAGCCCGGAATTCTGGACCGCCGTAGGGTCTTCTCCGGAAAGTTTCTCGCATCTGACCGTGCTGAACTTCATCACCGATAACCTGATTCCGGTAACTATCGGAAACATCATCGGCGGAGGTTTACTGGTTGGGTTGACATACTGGGTAATTTATCTGCGCGGTGGCGATAAACACTAAGTTTAGCCAACACGTAGGTTTAAGAACTCCACATTAGAAGGTAGGTGTTACATGTCCGAGCTTAATGAAAAGTTAGCCACAGCCTGGGAAGGTTTTGCTAAAGGCGACTGGCAGAATGAAGTCAACGTACGTGACTTTATTCAGAAAAACTACACCCCGTATGAGGGTGACGAGTCCTTCCTGGCAGGTGCTACCGACGCAACTACCAAACTGTGGGACAACGTGATGGAAGGCGTTAAACAGGAAAACCGCACTCACGCGCCTGTTGACTTCGATACCGACCTGGCTTCAACCATCACTTCTCATGATGCGGGCTACATCAACAAGTCCCTCGAAACTATCGTGGGTCTGCAAACCGATGCACCTCTGAAACGTGCCATTATTCCGTTCGGTGGCATCAAAATGGTTGAAGGTTCTTGCAAAGTATACGGTCGTGAACTCGACCCAATGCTGAAAAAAATCTTCACCGAATACCGTAAGACTCACAACCAGGGCGTGTTTGACGTTTACACCAAAGACATCCTGAACTGCCGTAAGTCCGGTGTTATCACCGGTCTGCCAGATGCCTATGGCCGTGGCCGTATCATCGGTGACTACCGTCGCGTTGCGCTGTACGGTATCGACTATCTGATGAAAGACAAATTCGCTCAGTTCAACTCACTGCAGACCAAACTGGAAAACGGTGAAGACCTGGAAGCGACTATCCGTCTGCGTGAAGAGATCTCCGAGCAGCACCGTGCGCTGGGTCAAATCAAAGAAATGGCGGCTAAATATGGCTGCGATATCTCTGGCCCTGCTACCAACGCACAGGAAGCTATTCAGTGGACTTACTTCGGCTACCTGGCTGCGGTTAAATCTCAGAACGGCGCGGCAATGTCCTTCGGACGCGTATCCACCTTCCTGGATGCCTATATCGAACGTGACCTGAAAGCGGGTAAAATCAACGAACTGCAGGCTCAGGAAATGATTGACCATCTGGTCATGAAACTGCGTATGGTTCGCTTCCTGCGTACCCCTGAATATGATGAGCTGTTCTCCGGTGACCCAATCTGGGCAACAGAATCTATCGGCGGTATGGGCGTTGATGGCCGTACGCTGGTCACCAAATCCAGCTTCCGCTTCCTGAACACCCTGTACACCATGGGGCCGTCTCCGGAGCCAAACATCACCATTCTGTGGTCTGAAAAACTGCCACTGAACTTCAAAAAATACGCGGCTAAAGTTTCCATCGATACCTCTTCTCTGCAGTACGAGAATGACGATCTGATGCGCCCTGACTTCAACAACGATGACTACGCTATTGCTTGCTGCGTAAGCCCAATGATCGTTGGTAAGCAAATGCAGTTCTTCGGTGCTCGTGCAAACCTGGCGAAAACCATGCTGTATGCCATCAACGGCGGCGTTGATGAAAAACTGAAAATGCAGGTTGGTCCTAAAGAAGCGCCAATCACCGCAGACGTTCTGGACTACGACAACGTGTTGGATCGTCTGGATCACTTCATGGACTGGCTGGCTAAACAGTACGTTACCGCGCTGAACATCATTCACTACATGCATGATAAATACAGCTACGAAGCGTCCCTGATGGCTCTGCACGACCGTGACGTTGTTCGCACCATGGCTTGTGGTATCGCGGGTCTGTCCGTTGCAGCTGACTCCCTGTCTGCAATCAAATACGCGAAAGTTAAACCAATTCGTGACGAAGACGGTCTGGCTATCGACTTCGAAATCGAAGGTGAATATCCACAGTTCGGTAACAACGATCCTCGCGTAGATGACATCGCCGTTGACCTGGTAGAACGTTTCATGAAGAAAATTCAGAAACTGACCACCTACCGTGGCGCCATCGCAACCCAGTCTGTTCTGACCATCACCTCTAACGTGGTTTATGGTAAGAAAACCGGTAACACCCCAGACGGTCGTCGCGCAGGTACTCCGTTCGGTCCAGGCGCTAACCCAATGCACGGTCGTGACCAGAAAGGCGCCGTTGCCTCTCTGACCTCCGTTGCTAAACTGCCGTTTGCCTACGCGAAAGATGGTATCTCTTATACCTTCTCCATCGTGCCAAACGCGCTGGGTAAAGACGATGATGTGCGTAAAACCAACCTCGCAGGCCTGATGGACGGTTACTTCCACCACGAAGCGAACATCGAAGGTGGTCAGCACCTGAACGTGAACGTCATGAACCGTGAAATGCTGCTGGATGCGATGGAACACCCTGAGAAATATCCTCAGCTCACCATCCGTGTATCGGGTTACGCAGTCCGCTTCAACTCGCTGACTAAAGAACAGCAGCAGGACGTTATTACCCGTACCTTCACTCAGTCCATCTAATTTCCTGTTAGACTGAAGAAGCGTAATATATAAAGGCTCCACACCCGTGGGGCCTTTTTACTAACCTCTCTGCTACCAGCCTGCTTTGCCAGCTATCTATACTCTGGGTAACTGCCAAAACAGACTTAACACAGCCGGCTTGAGCTGTGCATACACAGGCCCTGGACGGGCCACACCTGGAGAGATCACCGCAATGTCAGCAATCGGACGAATTCACTCTTTTGAATCCTGTGGTACCGTGGATGGCCCCGGTATTCGCTTCATTACCTTCTTCCAGGGCTGCCTGATGCGCTGCCTGTACTGCCACAACCGCGACACCTGGGACACCCACGGTGGCAAAGAAGTGACGGTAGAAGAGCTCATGAAAGAAGTCGTCACCTATCGCCACTTTATGAATGCCTCAGGCGGCGGCGTCACCGCATCCGGCGGCGAGGCTATTCTGCAGGCAGAGTTCGTGCGTGACTGGTTCCGCGCCTGTCACCAGGAAGGCATTCATACCTGCCTCGACACGAACGGGTTTGTTCGCCGCTACGATCCGGTAATTGACGAGCTGCTGGAAGTGACTGACCTGGTCATGCTCGATCTGAAGCAAATGAACGACGAAATCCACCAAAACCTGGTCGGCGTATCAAACCATCGTACCCTTGAGTTCGCACAATATCTGTCGAAAAAAGACATTAAAGTGTGGATCCGCTACGTGGTCGTACCTGGCTGGTCTGACGATGACGACTCCGCGCATCGGCTTGGGGAGTTCACCCGCGATATGGGCAACGTTGAGAAGATAGAACTGCTGCCTTATCACGAGCTGGGCAAACACAAATGGGTGGCGATGGGTGAAGAGTACAAGCTGGACGGCGTTCATCCACCTAAGAAAGAGACGATGGAGCGCGTGAAAGGCATTCTGGAGCAGTACGGTCACAAAGTGATGTACTGAGCCCGGCTAAGTGCTCCCGCCTGTGGGAGCATGGCTTTTACGCTTCTTGCCAGGCAGCCTCTATCGCCGCCATAACCCTCTCCAGTTGTAACGGAGCAATATGCCCAGGCTTCCACAGCGCCACCACAGGATGCATTAGCCCACGGTCCCCGACTTCTGTCTCCAGCCGCTCAACCCCCGGCCAGTTTTCTACATCAAAATGCAACGGTAAAAATGCCCACCCTTCTCCGGCACACAGGCGCTTTTCCAGCAAAGAGAGTTCGTTAACGCGTATTACGCGGTCGGCAATTTGAATGCGCTGTGCGAGTGAATCAGGAAGCTCGCGAAAAGGTATCAGCTGCGTGCTGGCGGCAAGGCGTAAGAGTGAGACCGGTTTGGTCTTAAAGAAGCCCACCTTCGCGCATGCCGCCAATGCCAGGCTGCCCACCGCACGCCACTGGAGCCTGTCGTTCACCGAACGATTTAGCGCCTGATAAATACCGATATGCGCCCTGCCCTGATCCAGCCAGATTTCAGCTTCAGGGCGTTCACTCATCAGCAAATCGAGCGTTATCTGTTCGGCTGCAAGCTTTTCCACCAGACGCAGTAAGAAATCTCTTGGCGTGAAAGGGTCATAGCAGAGCGTCAGGCGAGTCTCTATCTGGCCCGGCATTTGCCGCGCAACTTCAGAGAAAGCCTGAGCTTCGTGAAGAAATAACCGGGCCTGGCGATACAGCAACTTCCCAGGTTCGGTTAAGGTCAAAGGACGGGTGGAACGATCGAACAGCGTGTAGCCGAGATCGATTTCGAGGTAATCCAGCAGCTGGCTGACCGTGGTCCGGTCTTTATTGAGTTTTTTAGCCGCTTTTGTGAGGGTACCGCATTCACAAACGCAGGCAAAAGCTTCAATTTGGGCCAGCGTAAAGTTAACCGTATTCATCGTTTCCCCTTATATTAAGGGGCCATTTTCCCATAGAAAAACGCGTATTCCGAGTCAGGAATACACGTCAGGGAAACGATGCAAAAAGCAGTATCAGGCGTGAGCCACCGGCGTAGGATGCTGGCCAGCTTTGCGCAGCAGCATCATCAGGTACACAAACGATACCGCGGCCATCATGATAAACAGCACGTTATCCGAATAGTTCTGCATCAGCAGCGCGGTAATCGTTGGCCCAAT
The DNA here is from genome assembly GCF_036500665.1 of Cedecea sp. Taxonomy (NCBI): domain Bacteria; kingdom Pseudomonadati; phylum Pseudomonadota; class Gammaproteobacteria; order Enterobacterales; family Enterobacteriaceae; genus Cedecea; species Cedecea sp. The sequence goes on along the minus strand of NZ_DASYBS010000009.1, from coordinate 51,869 downwards.
CAGGCTGCCGATGGTGTAGCTCAGTAACAGTGCCTGGTTCATCGCGACCAGCTGATGGCGTTCAATTCTTTCACAGGCCCAGGCCATCGCAACCGGGTAAAGCGTGAAGCCAAACGCGCCCAGGACGAACAGCGCAGGTCCCATTGCGGCATTGCTGAGCATGGCCAGGCAGCCGAGGATCACCACAAAGACCTGAACGCGCAGCACCAGCAGGCGGCCATATTTATCAGCCAGGCGGCCCATCGGCCATTGACCAACGATGCCTGCGCTGATCATCAGCGCCATCCAGAAACCGATGCCGGAATCGCTAACGCCCTGGTGGTTAAGATACAGCGGCATCAGGCCGTACAGCGAACCAAGCACGATACCGGACATGATACAGCCGTTGATGCCCAGGCGAGCCTGGCGCAGCATTGGCCAGACAGGGGTATTGTCACGGTGTTCATCGCCATCGCTGACGATATGGGTAAACAGCAGCGGAAGGATTGCCGCCAGCACCAACGCCGTTGCCCATGGCAGAACATTCATTAATTCGGTGGACAGCTTGCTCACCATCAGCTGACCGACAACCATCCCGATGTAATAGACGGTCATGTAAGCCGCCAGCAGGCGACCGCGGGTGCGGGAAGTGCCGCTGCACATCAACGCGCTTTCGACCACTACCCAAATCATCGCGCAGCCCACGCCGGCGACAAATCGCCAGGCCATCCAGCTCCAGAACCCCACCATCAGCCCGAGGCCAACGCAGCCCACGGCAAAGATAACGGAAGCCAGATAGTAACTGCGGTTAAACCCGTGACGCTTAATCACCCACCCAGTAATCAACGTGCCCACCAGGTTACCGGTGAAGTAGGCAGAGCCCACCATCCCGACCTGCCAGGTAGGAAGATTGTCGTGAGCCAGCCAAAGCGGGACGAGCGTGTTTAAAACCGCCATCGCCAGAGTCAGCAGCAGTAGCCCGCAAAGCAGTAGCAATACGGGACGGGTATAGATGGTCATGGGTGTCGAGCCGTGAGGAAGTGAACAAATTTGTGCGCATCATGCCACCGGCAAATTGATTGTCAATCCAGCAATAATGGGGGGTGAGCGGGGTTTTGGCGGGGACGATTTGAAAAACTTATCCTGCTAATAAGTGACCGGGGTCACGTAAATTGTATCTCCCTGTTTTTGATGCGATATAGCGAAAAGCAGGCCAAAATGAGCAATGAAAAATTTCATGGATCTTCAGGTGAGATTTTCTTATCCGAAACATGAAAAAGCGCGCCCGCAGACGCGCTTATAACGCAATGAAATGTTAACTCGCTATCGCCACACCAACCGTCATATGCAGCCCGTAGAACACGCCCCGACCCATTAGCTCGCCCGCAAGCACAAACGCCATCGCCAGCGTCAACAGCCCAACGCCAGGACGATATCCTTTCAGCTGCGGCGCAATCCAGCAGGCCAGAGCAAGGACCAGCAGAACCATCCGCCATGCCATCAGCGAGCCGTACTCCGGCACCAGCGCAGAAGCCTGCTGAATGGAGCTGTGCAGCGTTGCCAGCTCCATCCCCTGCATCAGCACAACAACCATGCTGACCAGCAGCGCCAGCAGCGTGATGACCGGCAGGATACGCATCCCCCAGCCGCTAACGCCTGCCGCACGCAGCAGCAGGTAGCCAAGCAGCGGGCCGCCGATAAACATCGTCAGGAAGAAGTTCATCGGCGTCCAGACGCTAAACCAGGTCGGTACCGTATCGATTAAATACACCCGGCTCATCATCCAGACAAATACCACGCCCAGAATCATAGTCACCACGGCCCAGGCCTTGCTGAGCGCCTGGGGCATTTTGCCGAGTACGGTCAACAGCCACCAGAAACCGCCGACGGCAAAGAATACCGAGCCGCTGGCAATTTCATTACTCAATGCCGAACTGCCGAGGCGATTCAGGGAGTTGAAGGCGCGCAGCGGCGAGCCTAAGTGTAGTATCGAGGCGATGAAACCGACGCCCATCAGGATCCAGAGCACCACCATCATCAGCTCGGCGCGCCTGCGGAGCGCCCTGTCGTTCACGCCGTACAGCAATGCCAGCGCCATAACGATAAACCCGCCGGCAACGCACTGGCCCAGTACCGTAAAGACCATCAGCGGCCATTCATGCCATCCGTTTCCCATCTCACACCTCCTTCGGGTTGGCCAGATAACCGCTGGTATCCCCACTCGGGCGGCTGTTGGCGTTAGGTTTAATCACGATATTTGGTTTTGTGAAGTGCGATGCAGGCAGCGGAGCAATAGCGGCCTGAGTGCCGTATTTTTTACGTAATTCATCGACAGGCGCTAAGTCCAGCGCCCGTAGCGGGCAAGACTCAACGCAAATCGGTTTTTTGCCTTCGGCAACGCGCTCATAGCAGCCGTCGCACTTGGTCATATGCCCTTTCTCTTCGTTGTACTGAGGCGCACCGTACGGACACGCCATATGGCAGTAGCGGCAGCCGATACAAACGTCTTCGTTCACCACCACGAAGCCATCTTCGCGCTTATGCATCGCGCCGCTTGGGCAGACCTTGGTACAGGCCGGATCTTCACAATGGTTACAGGAGATAGAAAGGTAGTAGGCGAAGACATCCTGATGGAATACGCCGTTATCTTCCTGCCAGTTGCCACCCGCATACTCATAAATGCGACGATAGCTCACTTCCGGGGTCAGGTTCTTAAAATCCTTACACGCCAGTTCGCAGGTTTTACAGCCGGTGCAGCGACTGGAGTCGATATAAAAGCCATATTGGGTTGTCATTTACTGCTCCTTACGCCTTTTCAACCTGGACCAGGTTACTGTGGGATGGATTGCCTTTTGCCAGCGGTGACGGGCGCTGCGTCGTTAGCACGTTAATGCTGCCCGCTCTGTCCACTTTGTTGGCATCCGGGCTGTACCAGGCCCCTTCTCCCAGGGCGACAACGCCAGGAATGATGCGTGGCGTGACTTTTGCGCTAATACGCACCTCTCCGCGATCGTTGAAAATACGCACCTCATCACCATTGGTGATGCCACGCTGTTTTGCATCAAGCGGGTTAATCCACATCTCCTGGCGGCAGGCGGCCTTCAGCACGTCGACGTTACCGTACGTTGAGTGGGCGCGGGCTTTATAGTGGAAGCCCGTCATCTGCAGCGGCCATTTCTCCGCCAACGGATCGCCAACGTTCTCGAAGCCGGCGCTATACACCGGCAGAGGATCGATAACATCACCTTCCGGCAGTTCCCAGGTGGCAGCAATCTCAGCCAGCTGCGCGGAGTAGATTTCAATCTTGCCGGACGGCGTAGTTAACGGATTCGCGTGCGGATCTCCGCGGAAGGCTTTGTAGGCTACGTGGTGCCCTTCCGGGTCGCGTTTTTTGAACATTCCCTGTTTGCGGAACTCTTCAAAACTCGGCAATTCTGGAATCGCCTCCTGAGACTGAGCGTAAAGGTGACGCATCCAACCTTCCTGAGTTCGTCCTTCGGTAAACTGTGGCTCCACACCCATGCGCTTCGCCAGCTCAGTGGTCATCTCATAGATGGTCTTGCATTCAAAACGCGGCTTGATCGCCTGTTCGGCGAAAATCACGTAAGACATGTTGCCGCAGGAGGCATCAAGGCAGAAATCCATCTGCTCGGAAGCGGTGCAGTCCGGCAAAAGAATGTCGGCGTATTTCGCAGAGGACGTCATGTGGTTGTCGATAACCACAATCATCTCGCACTTCTTGTCATCCTGCAGAATGTCGTGGGTGCGGTTGATCTGGGAATGCTGGTTGATCAGGCAGTTACCGGCATAATTCCAGACCATTTTGATTGGCACAGCCAGTTTATCTTTGCCGCGCACACCGTCCCGGATAGCGGTCATCTCCGCACCACGCTCGATGGCATCGGTCCACATAAACATTGAGATACTGGTCTGAACCGGATTGTCCAGCGTTGGCATACGAACAAACGGCAGATCGTAAGAGCCTTCACGTGCCCCGCTGTTGCCCCCGTGAATGCCGACGTTGCCGGTCAGAATGGAAAGCATGGCGATGGCCCGGGAAACCAGCTCGCCGTTGGAGTGACGCTGCGGCCCCCAACCCTGGCTGATAAAGGCCGGTTTAGCGCTGCCAATCTCTCTTGCAAGCTTGATAATGCGGTCGACCGGGATCCCGGTTATCTGCGAAGCCCACTCCGGCGTTTTAGCAACGCCATCTGCCCCCTGACCAAGAATGTAAGCCTTATAATGCCCGTTGCGTGGTGCGTCCGTCGGCAGCGTTTTTTCATCATAGCCCACGCAGTATTTATCGAGGAAAGCCTGGTCTACGAGGTCTTCGCTTATCATCACCCACGCCAGCGCGGAGATCAGCGCCGCATCGGTGCCTGGGCGAATAGGGATCCACTCATCTTCACGCCCTGCGCCTGTATCGGTATAGCGCGGGTCGATAATAATCATTCGCGCATTGGATTTTTGACGAGCCTGTTCGAGATAATAGGTTACCCCACCGCCGCTCATGCGCGTTTCGCCAGGATTATTGCCGAACAGCACCACCAGCTTGCTGTTTTCAATATCAGACGGGCTATTCCCGTCCGCCCAGCCACCGTAGGTGTAGTTCAGACCCGCCGCGATCTGCGCCGTGGAATAGTCACCATAGTGGTTGAGATAACCACCGCAGCAATTCATCAGGCGGGCAATCAGCGTGGAGCCCGGTGGCCAGGAGCGCGTCATAGTTCCGCCCAGCGTACCCGTACCGTAGTTCAGGTAGATAGCTTCATTGCCATACTCTTTGATGATGCCTTTCATGCTGTTGGCGATAGTATCAAACGCCTCGTCCCAGCTGATGCGCTCAAACTTCCCTTCGCCGCGCGCACCTACGCGCTTCATCGGGTACTTGAGGCGATCGGCATTGTAGACGCGTCGGCGCATTGAACGACCACGCAGGCAGGCACGAACCTGATGCAAACCTTCGTAATCATCATCACCGGTGTTATCGGTTTCGACGTATTTAATTTCGCCATCTACCACGTGCATACGCAGTGGGCAGCGGCTACCGCAGTTTACCGTACAGGCACTCCAGACCACTTTCTCATCGCCGCCGGGATGAACGGGCTGGGCGGCAAAAGCGAGTCTGGAAAAGGGAAGCGAGAAGGCGCTAGTTGCAGCAGCTAAACCACCGATTGCCGTGGTTTGGACCAGCTTACGACGGCTGACCTCTGCCGCGAGGATCGCGTTAGGGGTTTTATCAGTCATAGTGACCTACTTGTTTTGCTCACAGTTAAAATAAGCTGACAGCGGCGACGCGGGTTGAGAGCCCACATACCGCTGCGCAGTTAAAGTTGAAAGGGGTGTCCGGTTAATATTTTTTGGAGGATTGACCTGGCCGCGTCACGCCTTGTGAATCACGGTCGTCAAATGATGATTAGGTTAAAGTTTTAATTGAACAATCATCACCCGCTTTCCGGGGTGCAATAATACTTCTTTGGGAGTAGGGGTTATTGTCTGGTGTCAAGAAAGGCGGTGTTGGCGAAAAGCCGCTGACTTAGGGCATAAAAAAAGCGCCCTGAGGCGCTTTTTCGGTGGGTTACAAACGGTGGATTAACCGATGTATTCCAGGCCATTCATGTACGGACGCAGCGCTTCCGGCACCTGAATACGGCCATCGGCCTGCTGGTAGTTTTCCAGCACCGCGACCAGGGTACGGCCAACCGCCAGACCGGAACCGTTCAGAGTGTGAACCAGGCGAGTTTTCTTGTCTGCCTTACTGCGGCAGCGTGCCTGTAAACGACGCGCCTGGAAATCCCACATGTTTGAACAGGAAGAGATTTCACGGTAGGTATTCTGCGCGGGTAACCAGACTTCCAGATCGTAGGTTTTAGCCGAACCAAAACCGATATCACCGCTGCACAGCAGCACCTTACGATATGGCAGGCCCAGCAGCCGAAGCACTTTTTCAGCGTGGCCGGTCAACTCTTCCAGCGCGTCCATTGAGTCTTCCGGGCGAACGATCTGCACCATCTCAACTTTATCGAACTGATGCTGACGGATCAGACCACGGGTATCGCGACCATAAGAACCCGCTTCGGAACGGAAGCACGGCGTATGCGCGGTAAGCTTCAGTGGAAGGGATTCATCGTCGATAATTTCATCGCGAACCAGGTTGGTCAGCGGCACTTCCGCGGTTGGGATCAGCGCATAGTTGCTGCTGTCAGCTTCTTCTTCCAGCGGACGAGTATGGAACAGGTCACCGCCAAATTTAGGCAATTGGCCAGTACCGTACAGCGTGTCCTGGTTAACCAGGTACGGGACATAGTTTTCCATGTAACCGTGCTGCTCGGTGTGCAGATCCAGCATGAACTGGGTCAGCGCACGATGCATACGCGCCACCTGCCCCTGCATCACCACAAAGCGGGAACCGGTCAGTTTAACGGCAGCAGCGAAGTCGAGGCCTTTTGCCATTTCGCCCAGGGTTACGTGGTCGCGCACTTCAAAATCAAACTTGCGCGGCTCGCCCCAGCGGCTAATTTCAACATTTTCGCTGTCGTCTTTGCCCAACGGCACGCAGTCATCGGGAATGTTTGGCAGGGTCAGCGAGATATCGCGAATTTCCACCAGCAGAGAATCAAGCTCGTTTTTCGCTGCATCCAGCTCTTCGCCCAGCTGGTTAACCTGCAGGCGCAGCGGCTCAATGTCTTCTCCGCGCGCTTTCGCCTGGCCGATGGATTTCGATCGCGAGTTACGTTCAGCCTGCAGATTTTCCGTTTTGACCTGCAGTACTTTACGACGCTCTTCAAGAGAGCGCAGCGTTTCTACATCCAGCTTAAAGCCCCGGCGTGCCAGTTTTTCAGCGACTGCGTCTGGCTCTGTACGCAGCAGATTGGGATCGAGCATGCTTATCCTGTGCTTATCGAATTGAATTTATAGGAAGTGCGGCCACAGCCTGCGGCCGCTTTGATAGTCTTGCTAACCTTACCGCAACGCCTGCATTAGCGGTAGCGTTTTGTGGGGCTTTTCTGATCCTGCTCGGTAAGCCAGGCTAGCTTTTCGCCAATCTTGCCTTCCAGGCCTCTGCTGGTCGGCCGGTAGTAGCGAGTTTGTGCCATTTCAGGCGGAAAGTACTCTTCCCCGGCTGCGTAGGCGTTGGGCTCATCGTGAGCGTAACGGTATTCCTGGCCATAGCCCATTTCTTTCATCAGCTTCGTTGGGGCATTGCGCAGATGAACGGGAACGTCATAATCCGGGCGCTCACGCGCATCCGCCATTGCGGCTTTGAATGCGGTGTAGACAGCGTTGCTTTTCGGGGCACAGGCAAGATAAACGATCGCCTGAGCAATGGCTCTCTCCCCTTCTGCTGGCCCAACGCGGGTAAAGCAATCCCATGCGGCAATCGCCACCTGCATCCCTCTTGGGTCAGCATTGCCGACGTCTTCAGACGCGATAGCCAGCAGGCGCCGTGCGACGTAAAGTGGGTCACCGCCTGCGCTAATAATGCGTGCGTACCAGTAAAGGGCGGCGTCTGGCGAGGAGCCACGAATAGATTTATGCACCGCCGAAATAAGGTCATAAAAACGGTCGCCTTTATTATCAAAGCGAGCGCTGCGTTCGCCGGCAATCTCCGTCAAAAGTTGGGTCTGCAAAACACGATTTCCGCTGGCGTCTGTCTCGGCCATGTCCGCCATCATTTCCAGCGTATTCAGCGCCCGACGCGCATCACCATTCACCAGTTCGGCAATCGCTTTTCGCGTCTCGTCCGGCAACATAATATTTTGCCCACCGTAGCCCCGATCTTTATCACTCATCGCCTGATCGAGCACCTGCTCGATATCCACAACGGTCAGTGATTTCAACAGGTAAACGCGAGCACGGGAAAGCAGCGCCGAGTTCAGTTCAAATGAAGGGTTTTCGGTTGTAGCGCCAATAAAGGTGATGGTGCCGTCTTCAATGTGCGGCAGGAAGGCATCCTGCTGGCTTTTGTTGAAGCGATGAACTTCGTCCACAAACAGGATGGTACGCCGTCCTGCATTGCGGTTTTGCCGCGCGCGCTCGATGGCTTCGCGGATCTCTTTTACACCTGAGGTCACCGCGGAAATACGCTCGACGTCCGCGTTGGCATAGCGGGCGATCACTTCGGCCAGGGTCGTTTTGCCGGTTCCCGGCGGCCCCCAGAGGATCATGGAATGCAGATGGCCTGCTTCAATGGCCCGGGGCAGCGGTTTTCCGGCAGCCAGAAGATGCTGCTGCCCGATGTACTGCGCCAGATTTTCTGGCCGCATACGCGCGGCCAGCGGCTGGAAGGTATTATCTGAAAAATCGAGCGACAGATTGCTCACTCAAGCCTCTATTTACGTTGGTCGTCCACCGTGACGCCTTTTGGCGGGGTGAACGTAAACTTACCGGCATCCACGGCACCGTTTTGCTGAGCCTTCAAAGTATAGCTGCTACGCTGGTCGTCCTGTTCCACCGCGCTGAACTGGTGGATTGTGCCATCGCGGCCCACGTTAATGGTGAACTGCTTCAGGTTACCCGAGCTGCTTTTTGGCGTCAGCACAAAGTCATCGCCGCTTTGCTTGATATTGTACTGTTTCCAGTCGCTGGATTGGTTACGTGCAATCAGCATAAACGGCGTATTGCTGGTGGCATCTTTCAGCCACGTCGCCGTGACCTGCTCAACAAATGGGTTGTAGAACCACAGACTTTTACCGTCGGAAACCAGAATACTTTCATCCGGCTGAGTCATATGCCAGTTAAACAGATTAGGGCGTTTAACCCACAGGTCCCCCTGCCCTTCCTGCACCGCCGCACCGCTGCCGTCAGTGACTTTTTGCGTGAAGCTGGCGTGGAAGCTCCCGACTTTATCAAGGCGACCCTGCAGATCACCGGCGGCGTCAGCCCAGGCTCCGGTCGCGGTCATTGCGGTTAACAGCGCACAGGCAATTACGACTTTTTTCATTATTTTCCCTCTGGATTCATTGACCACCTGACGATGGCGCTCTGCTGCTCACTGTAGAGGAGTCTCTGACTCCCGCAACAGAAGAATAAGCTGATTTTCCGGTAATTTACCCATCTTTGCAAAAAGAGCCGCGTGTGCGGCTCTTTTTCATTTAACGATGAGGCGCCAGCCCATTCACTCAAACTGCGGTGGCGCGAGGACTTCACGGTTACCATTATGTCCCTGCGGACTGACGATCCCCTGGGCTTCCATCTGCTCAACAATCCTCGCCGCACGGTTATAGCCGATGCGGAACTGGCGCTGCACGCCGGAGATGGACGCTTTACGTTTCTCAACCACAAAAGCGACCGCCTGGTCGAACAGCGGATCAAGCTCTTCATCTCCATCCATTCCACCGCCGCTGCCGTCGCCGCTGCCTTCATCATCGGTAATACCGGTAATGTATTGCGGGCGACCACGCGCTTTCCAGTCCTGAACCACGGCATGAACTTCTTCATCGCGAACAAAGGCACCGTGCACGCGAATCGGCGTCGTGGAGTTCGGCGCAGAATAAAGCATATCCCCCATACCGAGCAGTGATTCCGCACCGCCCTGGTCAAGGATGGTACGCGAGTCAATTTTACTCGACACCGTAAACGCGATACGGGTTGGGATATTGGCTTTAATCAGGCCGGTAATGACATCAACCGATGGGCGCTGCGTTGCCAGAACGAGGTGAATACCGGCCGCACGTGCTTTCTGTGCGAGACGAGCAATCAGCTCTTCAACTTTTTTGCCCACCGTCATCATCAAGTCGGCAAACTCATCCACCAGCACCACGATATACGGCAGTTTTTCCAGCATCGGATGCGTGGCATCCATGCTGTCACCCGGTTTCCAGAAAGGATCCGGGATCGGACGGCCCATACGTTCAGCTTCCAGCACACGCTCGTTGTAACCCGCAAGGTTACGCACGCCAAGCGCGGACATCAGCTTATAGCGGCGCTCCATCTCGTTCACGCTCCAGCGCAGGGCATTCGCGGCATCCTTCATGTCCGTCACCACTTCGGTCAGCAGATGCGGGATCCCTTCGTACACCGACAGCTCAAGCATTTTCGGGTCAATCATGATGAAGCGAACTTCTTCCGGCGTCGCCTTATATAGCATGCTGATGATCATGGCGTTAACACCAACCGACTTACCGGAACCCGTCGTACCCGCCACCAGCAGGTGAGGCATCTTCGCCAGATCGGCAACCACCGGCTCGCCGCCGATGTCTTTACCCAGAACCACGGTCAACGGCGAGCCGTTGTCGCGGAATTTAGCGCAGTCGAGGACTTCACGCAGGTAAACGGTCTGGCGTTTCTTATTTGGCAGCTCAAGGCCGACGTAAGGTTTGCCCGGAATGACCTCAACCACGCGGACGGCTACGGTCGACAGAGAACGCGCCAGGTCACGGGAAAGGTTCGAAATACGTGCAGCCTTCACGCCAGGCGCCAGATCCAACTCGAAACGTGTGATGACCGGACCCGGAGAGTAATCCACTACGTCCGCTTTAATACGGTAGTCCGCCAGGCGTGCTTCCACCAGTCGCGCCATCTGCTCCATCGCAAAGGTATCTACCGGCTCAACCTCGGTTGGAGGCGACGTCAGCAGATCCAGTGACGGCAGCGGCGTGGTAGGTTTCTGAAGCGGGCGATCGTCGCCGTTACGCATCAGGAACGGGTGAATCAGGCTCTCTTTTGGCTCAGGTGCTGCCGGTGGGGCCACGGGCTGGGGTTGGGGAACTTGAGCATACTGTGCAGGCTGAGCAACATGTTGGCTATTTTGCGTCGGCTGCGGCGCAGGCTCAAAGCTCGGCGTGAACAGTGGTTCGCTCGGGCTGTCCTCAACCAGTTCTTTTAGCGATGACTGGAAATCAAAATCATCCAGCGAGAACGGCGCGGTATTTTGCTGTGGCCGAGCGGCGTAGCGCTGCTGCTGCGCAGCAAACTGACGCGCAAGCTCGACTTCTTCCGCCTCTGCCTGCTCTTCTTCCGACCAGCTTTCGTCTTCGTACTCTTCGCCATAGCGCTGTTGTTGCTGGGCGGCAAACTGGCGGGCCAGCTCATGCTGCTGCAGCGCATCGTTATCATCGCCGTAATCGTCGTCAGGCAGCTGACTCTCCGCCAGCCTGGCCTGCTCTTCGGCCATACGCTGAGAAGGCAGTTTTATCCCGTAGGAAGCCAGTTCACGGCGAGTCGGCACCCGCACCCGGTTAGGACGCGGCAGCTGCGGACCAATCCCCTCTTTTACCTGAGGACGTGGCGCATCACTGGCGATGCTGAATACCGGTGAAAATGCCGCCGCCCCAGCCACCGCTTTTGCTGCCTGTTGCATACCCGATGCAGTTTGCGTCACGTCCGCCGCAGGTATTTCTGGCGACGTCAACGGCGCTGCAACCGGTGCTGCAGTTGGTTCAATCGACTCCGGCGTCACTGGTTTTACAGGCGCATAGTTATAGGGGTCGGGCTTCGGCTCATTAACGGGCTGATACCATGCTGCCAGCTGTTCACGTTCGCGGGCACGCTTCTGTTCCACTTCTTCAAAGTGGTACATCGGTGGACGCACGTATTTTACTTCTTCTGGCGGTTCTGGCTGAGCGTCAATGACGGGTTCAACTTCCGGCACAACCGGTTCGGACCAATGATGGCTACTTTCATGCGGAATCTGCTGCTGAACGCTTGCCGGATGTGGCGACGTGTAATGCTCAGGAGAAGGGGCAATCACCGGTTCCGGCGTGACGGTAGTCGGTGCGGGTTCCCAGGCTATCGCGGGCGCAGCAGGCTCAGCTTCGGCAAGCGGAGCTGGCGTCGAGACCGAAGGCATAGGAGCAACCGGCGGCACTGGCGCCGCCCAGGGTTGATTAGCCGTCGTCGCTGCAACAGCGGCGGCAACCGGTTCAACGGCGGAGTGCCCGCTGAACAGCGGATCGTACTCCTGCTCTTCCGGTAATGTCGCCTTATGACCCGAGAACAGCACGTCGTTCGGATCGGTCTCTACACCGCGCGCGCTGAACAATACGTCGTCTTCAGCATCATCCATTCGCTTACCGGAGAACAATGCTGCATCTGTTTTGCGGCCGTTAGGATTAGCAAACTTCTGCGACAGGCGCTGCTTACGTGCAAGCGCACCGCGTAAAATACGCGCCCGACGGGATTCACGCTTCTCGGTAGAAACGTGCTGCTGTTCGTCTTCATGATGCTCTTCTTCGTACTCGTCCTCATCCTGCCAGGTGTTATCCCGGCGCGTCCGGTTGCTGGCAAAAGTCAGGACCGTGAGCACCGCGCTACCGAGCTTCTCAGCGATACTGACCCATGACCAACCGGTAAACAGCGTGAGGCCAGCGGCCCAAACGCAGAGCAGCGCAATCGTGCCCCCGCTGCTGTTGAGCAACGGCATCATGGCGGTACTCAGCAAGCTGCCCAGCACGCCGCCTGAGGCGAAGTACCAAATATCATCCGCATTGATGGCCGCCAGCCCGCATGAGGTCAGCACCATAGCAAGAACGCCAATAAGGCGTAGCGAAACGGCAAAATAATCGATGAACTCTTCACTGTCGCGCTGGCGCCAGGTAAACCAACAGCCGCCGATAATGATCACCGGAATGGTGTAGGCCATGACGCCAAAAATGAAGAACAGCGTATCCGCAAACCACGCTCCCGGCGTCCCCCCCAAATTATGGATAGGTTCATGCCACGCAGTTTGAGACCAGCTAGGGTCTGATGGGTTAAAACTTAACAAGGCAACCATCAAATAGATGGCAAATAAGGCAACAAGAATCAGCAACGCCTCGAGTAAACGGCGCCCGCTGCTTAGTTTCCGCAATGTTACTTCTTTATCTTCGGTATATTCCTGGCTCAAGAAAGGCTCTCCAGGTCCTTAAACTCTATGGAGACAACAGCACCGGCGGCTTGCCGGAGCTGTTGCTGTATGGATTCCCAGGAGTGTAACCAAAATACGCCAATTTTGCACCTGGCCCGTATTAACGGGTCTTAATGACCAAACGGTTACTCTGTTTGACCTCTTCCATGACCACATAAGTACGGGTGTCGTTAACGCCCGGCAGACGCAGCAGGGTCTCGCCTAAGAGTTTACGGTACGCCGACATATCCGGTACGCGTGTTTTCAACAGGTAGTCGAAATCACCGGATACGAGATGACACTCTTGAATTTCTTCAAGTTTTTGTACTGCGGCGTTAAATTGCTCAAACACATCCGGGGCGCCACGATTCAGAGTAATCTCAACAAACACCAGCAGCGAGGCATCCAGATAATGCGGGTTTAACAGCGCCGTATAGCCCTGAATAAAACCCTGACGTTCAAGACGACGTACGCGCTCAAGGCACGGCGTCGGTGAAAGCCCAACACGCTTGGAAAGCTCAACGTTAGAAATGCGCCCATCTTTTTGCAATTCGTTGAGAATATTACGATCGATACGGTCGAGATCTTTGCCCGGGCGCTTCTTGCTATCTACCATTATTATTGTCTCTCTCTATTCCTTCCTTCACCTGCCATAACCCTGGTAACGTCAATGTTCAGAGTGTACGTGAGAAGACCGATGCCTTTCGGCTGCTATCGACATCACGCATAGCGTCTGTCCACGTCATGCGTAAATTTCAATAACTCGGTAAATTTGCATCAGGTTTGCGCGAGAGCACGCGGCTTCCACATCACCAAATGTTTTTCTTCCTCGAATGTTTTCGCAAATGCTTAGGGGATTGTCAAAGCAAAACATCTATTTTTAGTGGAACGTGCCAGATATTCCTATTGGCTGATGATTATTCATCATTTTCGCCCCGTGATTACCACTCTATTACAATGATTATTTATGCATATAGCTGGTGATATTCATGGGGCTTATAGGCAGCAACGATGGCACACATCGTTAACAACATTGCAGCGCCCTTTTTTTAATGCAACGAATTCCCTACAATCAGCCTCATTGTCTGTAAACGTTCAATGAGGATCTCATGGGCACAGCTAAACACAGTAAGCTGCTTATTCTTGGCTCCGGCCCTGCGGGCTACACCGCAGCGGTCTATGCTGCACGCGCCAACTTAAAACCGGTCTTAATTACCGGTATGGAAAAAGGCGGTCAGCTGACCACCACTACCGAAGTCGAAAACTGGCCTGGCGATCCTAACGACCTGACCGGTCCATTACTGATGGAACGCATGCACGAGCATGCGGCCAAGTTCGAAACCGAAATTCTCTTCGACCACATCACCAGCGTCGATTTGCAGAACCGTCCGTTCCGCCTGGTGGGTGACAGCGGCGAGTACACCTGTGATGCGCTGATTATCGCGACCGGTGCCTCTGCGCGTTACCTGGGACTGCCTTCTGAAGAGGCGTTTAAAGGCCGCGGCGTTTCTGCCTGCGCCACCTGCGATGGTTTCTTCTATCGCAACCAGAAGGTTGCGGTCATCGGCGGCGGTAACACCGCGGTTGAAGAAGCACTGTACCTGGCGAACATCGCTTCGGAAGTGCATCTGATCCACCGCCGCGACAGCTTCCGTGCAGAAAAAATCCTGATTAACCGCCTGATGGATAAAGTGCAGAATGGCAACATCGTGCTGCACACCCATCGTACGCTTGAAGAAGTGACCGGCGATCAGATGGGCGTCAGCGGTCTTCGCCTGCGCGATACACAAAACACCGACATTACCGAAGAGCTGGAAGTTGCCGGCCTGTTTGTGGCCATCGGCCACAGCCCGAACACCGCGATTTTCAACGGTCAGCTGGCGCTGGAGAACGGCTACATCAAGGTGCAGTCCGGTATTCACGGCAACGCAACGCAAACCAGCATCCCTGGCGTCTTTGCCGCTGGCGACGTGATGGATCATATCTATCGCCAGGCCATCACTTCCGCTGGCACTGGCTGTATGGCCGCGCTGGACGCCGAGCGTTATCTCGACGGCCTGGCCGAACAGTGTAAATAAATTAAAGATGTTAAAAAAGGCGGCCTTGCTGGTCGCCTTTCTTGTTTCTGCCATGTAACATTGCCTGTCAAAATTGCCTGAGAATTCCTTCTTCTACCAGCATCTGGCACGCGATGAATAAAACCCGTCAGCAAGAACTTAGCCTCTGGCTAAAGCAGCAAAGTCTTATCTCTCGCCGTTGGCTTGGCCTGTCACGCCTGCTCGGTTTGATCAGTGGTTTACTGATTGTTGCCCAGGCCTGGCTGCTGGCCCGCATTCTCCAGCACATGATTATGGAAAATATTCCGCGTGAAGCGCTGCTCATGCCGTTTATTTTACTGATTCTGGTATTTGTTCTGCGCGCATGGATTGTCTGGCTGCGGGAGAAAGTTGGTTTTCATGCCGGGCTGCATATCCGCCAGGAGATTCGCCGCCAGGTGCTCGACAGGCTGCATCAGGCCGGACCAGCCTGGATTCAGGGCAAACCCGTTGGCAGCTGGGCGACGCTAGTCCTCGAGCAGATTGAAGACATGCACGACTATTACGCGCGTTATCTGCCACAGATGTCTCTGGCCGTCATGGTCCCCCTGCTGATTATCATCGCTATCTTCCCTATCAACTGGGCGGCGGCGCTGATATTGCTGGGGACAGCCCCGCTGATCCCACTCTTTATGGCACTGGTCGGCATGGGTGCAGCCGATGCTAACCGCCGAAATTTCCAGGCGCTGGCGCGGCTCAGCGGCCACTTCCTGGACCGCCTACGGGGCATGGAGACATTGCGCGTCTTTAACCGCGGTGCGGCAGAGACCGAAAACATTCGTGCAGCAAGCCAGGACTTCCGTCAGCGCACTATGGAAGTGCTGCGCATGGCGTTTCTTTCTTCCGGCGTGCTTGAGTTCTTCGCGTCTTTATCTATCGCCGTGGTGGCCGTCTATTTCGGCTTCTCTTATCTCGGCGAACTTAATTTTGGCCATTATGGCACCGGCGTGACGCTATTTGCAGGCTTCCTGGCGTTGATCCTTGCACCAGAATTTTTCCAGCCGCTGCGGGATATGGGGACCTTCTATCACGCCAAAGCCCAGGCCGTGGGTGCCGCAGATACGCTGATGACCTTCCTCGACTCTCCTCTGCAGCATCCGGAACAGGGTACCGCGCAGCTTTCCGGCAGCGGGCCATTTGCCATTGAAGCTCGTGAGATGACTATCCTTTCTACCGAAGGGAAAGTCCTTGCCGGGCCGCTTAACTTTACGCTTCCTGCCGGCCAGCGCGTCGTCGTGGTTGGGCAAAGCGGCGCGGGCAAAAGCTCCCTGCTCAATGTCATTTCAGGCTTCCTGCCTTATCAGGGGCAGCTGCTGATTAACGGTGTGGAAATGGCGAAGCTGTCACCGGAGTGGTGGCGCGAACAGCTAAGCTGGGTTGGGCAAAATCCTCAGCTACCGGCCGCCACGCTGCGTGACAACGTTTTATTAGGCTCACCTGATGCCGACGAAGCCAGCCTGCGATACGCGCTTGAGAAAGCCTCAGTGACCGAATTTTTGTCGCTGCTGCCTGAAGGCATCGATACCTCACCAGGCGACCAGTCCATACGTTTATCTGTCGGTCAGGCTCAGCGAGTCGCCGTTGCACGAGCGCTGCTTGCGCCTTGTGGGGTCCTACTGCTGGATGAGCCAGCCGCAAGCCTTGATGCTCATAGCGAACAGCGCGTGATGGAGGCCCTTACTGAGGCATCGCGCCAGCAAACTACCCTGATGGTGACCCACCAACTGGACTACATCAGCGATTGGGACCAAATTTGGGTTATGCGTAACGGGCAGATTGTTCAGCAAGGAAACTTTGCACAGCTATCGGTTGAAGATGGGCCCTTTGCTGCGTTACTGGCCAGCCGCCAGGAGGAGATTTAATGCGCGCCCTGCTGCCTTATCTGGCGCTTTACCGTCGCCATAAATGGTTATTGTCTTTAGGCATTGTGCTGGCGATTGTGACGCTTCTTGCCAGTATTGGTTTGTTAACGCTGTCAGGCTGGTTCCTGTCTGCCTCTGCCGTGGTTGGCGTTGCCGGACTCTACAGCTTTAACTATATGCTGCCTGCCGCAGGCGTTCGTGGCGCTGCTATCACCCGTACCGCAGGCCGCTATTTTGAGCGTCTGGTCAGCCACGATGCCACCTTCCGCGTACTGCAGCATTTACGTGTTTCAACCTTCAGCAAGCTGCTGCCGCTCTCCCCTGCCGGGCTGGCGCGCTTCCGCCAGGGAGAATTGTTAAACCGCGTGGTGGCGGATGTCGATACGCTGGATCACCTTTATTTACGGGTTATTTCACCGCTCGTCGGTGCTTTTGTCGTCATCGTGGTGGTGACTTTTGGCCTGAGTTTTCTTGATACAACCCTGGCGTTAACGCTCGGCGGGATTTTGCTCGCTACCCTGTTATTGCTGCCGCCGCTGTTTTACCGTGCCGGTCAGCCAACCGGCGAAGCCTTGACCGTCCAGCGCGGTAACTATCGCCAACGGTTGACCGCATGGCTTCAGGGCCACGCAGAGCTCACTATTTTCGGCGCAGCAACGCGCGCGCGCGAACAGTTAGATGCTACGGAAAACAGCTGGCAGGAGGCTCAACGTCGGCAGGCCGGATTAACTGCCCTGTCGCAGGCCGTGATGCTGCTCATCAGCGGTATTGCCGTGCTGGCTATGCTGTGGATGGCGTCAGCCGGCGTCGGCGAAAGCCAGTCTCCCGGCGCGCTGATTGCCCTGTTCGTGTTTTGTGCGCTGGCAGCCTTCGAGGCAATGGCTCCGGTTACCGGCGCCTTCCAGCATCTCGGCCAGGTTATTGCCTCTGCGCTACGGGTAACGCAAATCACCAGCCAGGCTCCGGACGTGACTTTCCCTGAGACCACGCTGCCCGAGCAACAGCAGGCGGCTCTCGAGATTCGCGGAATCAGCTTTACCTACCCAGGGCAAAGCCAGCCAGCGCTGAAAGATATCGCGTTGTCCGTCAAAGCGGGACAACGCATCGCCATCCTCGGCAAAACTGGCTGCGGCAAATCCACGCTGCTGCAATTGCTTACCCGCGCATGGGATGCACAGCAGGGTGAGATCCAGCTTAACGGCATCGCCCTCAGCGCGTTTGATGAAGCGACGCTACGCAAGGCAACCAGTGTCGTACCGCAGCGTGTACATCTTTTCAGCGCAACGCTACGCGATAACCTGCTGCTGGCATCCCCTCAGGCAAATGATGAACAGCTCAGCGCCGCACTGGTTCAGGTTGGGCTAGAGAAGCTGCTGGAGGATAGCGGGCTGAATAACTGGCTGGGGGAAGGTGGCCGCCAACTGTCCGGCGGTGAGCTCCGTCGCCTTGCCATTGCGCGAGCGATACTGCATAACGCGCCGCTGATGCTGCTGGACGAACCCACCGAAGGTCTTGATGCCGCAACGGAAAAGCAAATACTTGATTTAATGGAAGAAGTAACCAAGAACAAAACCGTTTTAATGGTCACCCACCGCCTGCGCGGTTTGAACGCTTTCGACAGCATAATTGTGATGGACAATGGGCAAATAATTGAGCAAGGTAATCACGCCGAATTGATGGCGTCCGGCGGACGTTATTATCAATTTCGCCAGCGCCTGTAGGCGTTCCTGATAGACTATATATAACCCTAAATAATTCGAGTTGCAGAAAGGCGACAAGACCGGGAATCTCCAGAAGCATAGCCAACTATGTGACTGGGGTGCGCGGGTGCAGCCAACGCACCTGCAGCTTAAAGTATGACGGGTTTATCAATTTATTATTGCTCTATTGCTCTGGAGTGTTGGTCGTCATGCGCCTGGTGCAGCTTTCTCGTGACTCGATTGCCTTTCCGTCGCCGGAAGGGGCGTTACGTGAACCCAATGGGTTACTGGCGCTTGGCGGCGACCTTGGCCCTGCTCGCCTGCTGATGGCCTATCAACGCGGCATTTTCCCGTGGTTTTCTCCCGGGGACCCTATTCTGTGGTGGTCCCCTGATCCCCGCGCCGTGCTATATCCGGAGCAGTTTCACCTTAGCCGTAGCATGAAGCGCTTTCACCGTACTTCGCCTTATACCGTTACGTTAAACCATGCCTTTGAGCGCGTGCTATACGGCTGCGCGAGCGACCGGAATGAAGGGACATGGATAACAGCAGAAATTGTGGAAGCCTATTTACGTCTGCATGAATTAGGCCACGCCCATTCCATTGAAGTGTGGGACAGAGAAGAGTTGGTTGGCGGCATGTATGGCGTCGCGCAGGGCGCGCTGTTTTGCGGTGAATCCATGTTCAGCCGGCAAGTTAATGCCTCGAAAACGGCGCTGTTAGTTTTCTGCCAACACTTTATTCGCCACGGCGGTAAATTGATCGACTGCCAGGTGCTTAATGAGCACACGGCTTCGCTGGGCGTGATTGAAATTCCCCGCCGGGATTATCTCCATGCATTAGCGGAGCTTCGTCCACAGCATTTAGGCTCTCACTGCTGGGTTCCACAGACGCTGGAGCAATAATGTTTAACAACATATTTTATGTGAGGGTGTTATAATTAGCGCCGCTAAGTGGCTTTTGCCTGCTACCCCGCCATTGTCTGGGATTTATTGTTTAAGGGAATACCCTCTCATTTATCTCCTTGCGTTCTTCATCGCAGACGTTGCTATGCGGCAAACTGTTAACCGGCGGGTAATAAGCAAAATGCACTTTCACTGGTGATTTCACCAACAATTCTTTACATGATAAGCGAACTTCGGCATTATCTTGCCGGTTCAAACTACGGTAGTGATACCCCAGAGGATTAGATGGCCAAAGAAGACAATATTGAAATGCAGGGTACCGTACTTGATACGTTACCTAACACCATGTTCCGCGTTGAGCTGGAAAACGGGCACGTGGTTACCGCTCATATCTCCGGTAAAATGCGCAAAAACTACATCCGCATTCTGACGGGCGACAAAGTCACCGTTGAGCTGACCCCGTACGACCTGAGCAAAGGCCGCATTGTCTTCCGTAGCCGTTGATAGTTTCGATTCCGCGGCCTGAGATGGGCGGCGTTGAGAGTTAGTCGTAATAGAAAGGCCGGGCAATGCCCGGCCTTTTTTATACTCGTCGCACGGCGCTAGTGCGCCGCTTCCGGCTTGTGCTTCTGCGCACTGACAAAATTGTAGGTTAGCTGCTGCTGGTCTTTATCCAGCGCAACGGTCACCTGCCCACCGTCCACCAGGCTGCCGAACAGCAGCTCGTTAGCCAACGGTTTTTTCAGGCTGTCCTGAATGACACGCGCCATTGGGCGAGCGCCCATCGCACGGTCATAGCCCTTCTCTGCCAGCCAGTCACGCGCTTCCTGGCTAACTTCCAGCGAAACACCTTTCTGATCCAGCTGCACCTGAAGCTCGACGATAAATTTATCCACCACCTGATGAATCACCTCGGTAGAGAGATGGTTGAACCAGATAATGTTGTCGAGGCGGTTACGGAACTCCGGCGTAAAGATCTTTTTGATCTCTTCCATCGCGTCGGTGCTGTTGTCCTGACGGATAAGCCCGATGGACTTACGTTCAGTTTCCCGTACCCCGGCGTTGGTGGTCATCACCAGAATCACGTTGCGGAAGTCCGCCTTACGCCCGTTGTTGTCGGTCAGCGTCCCGTTGTCCATCACCTGCAGCAGCAGGTTAAAGACATCCGGATGCGCTTTCTCGATTTCATCCAGCAGCAGAACGGCATGCGGATGTTTAATTACCGCGTCCGTCAGCAGACCGCCCTGATCGAAGCCGACATAGCCCGGAGGCGCACCAATCAGGCGGCTTACGGTATGGCGTTCCATGTATTCGGACATATCAAAGCGCAGCAGCTCAATGCCAAGCGACTTCGCCAGCTGAACCGTTACCTCGGTCTTACCGACGCCGGTAGGCCCGGCAAACAGGAACGACCCGACAGGCTTATGATCCTGGCCCAGACCGGCTCGGCTCATCTTGATAGCCTCGGTCAGCGCTTCAATCGCTTTATCCTGGCCAAACACCAGCATTTTCAGGCGGTCGCCCAGGCTTTTCAGCGTATCACGATCGCTGGCGGAGACGCTTTTTTCCGGGATACGGGCAATGCGCGCCACCACGGTCTCGATGTCCGCCACGTTAACGGTTTTCTTACGCTTGCTGACCGGCATCAGGCGGCTACGCGCGCCCGCTTCATCAATCACGTCGATAGCCTTATCCGGCAGATGTCGGTCATTGATGTATTTCACCGCCAGCTCAACCGCAGCACGAATAGCCTTCGCGGTATAACGTACGTCGTGGTGCGCTTCGTATTTCGGCTTCAGGCCGTTGATTATCTGCACCGTCTCTTCAACGCTTGGCTCGGTAATATCAATCTTCTGGAAGCGACGTGCCAGAGCGCGGTCTTTTTCGAAGATATTGCTGAATTCCTGATAGGTCGTCGAACCAATAACGCGAATTTTCCCGCCGGACAGCAGCGGCTTAATCAGGTTAGCGGCATCCACCTGGCCACCCGAAGCCGCGCCAGCGCCGATGATGGTGTGGATTTCATCAATAAACAGGATGCTGTTTTGATCCTGTTCGAGCTGTTTGAGCAGCGCTTTGAAACGTTTTTCAAAATCACCGCGGTATTTGGTTCCGGCCAGCAGCGAGCCAATGTCCAGCGAGTAAATGGTGCAGTCGGCCATCACTTCCGGCACGTCTCCCTGCACGATTCTCCACGCCAGCCCTTCGGCAATGGCGGTTTTACCTACGCCCGATTCGCCTACCAGCAAAGGGTTATTTTTGCGGCGACGGCACAGAACCTGGATGGCACGCTCAAGCTCTTTATCGCGGCCAATCAGCGGATCGATCCCGCCAACGCGCGCAAGCTGATTAAGATTGGTGGTGAAGTTTTCCATACGTTCCTCCCCGCCTGCTTGCTCTTCGTTGACCGGGTTTTCAGAGCCCGATGACTGATTCGGTTCGTCTTTACGCGTGCCGTGAGAGATGAAGTTCACCACGTCAAGGCGGCTGACTTCATGTTTACGCAGCAGATAGGCCGCCTGGGATTCCTGCTCGCTGAAAATGGCCACCAGCACGTTGGCGCCGGTCACTTCGCTGCGCCCGGAGGATTGGACATGGAACACCGCTCGCTGCAGCACACGCTGGAAGCTGAGCGTCGGCTGCGTGTCGCGCTCCTCAACGTTTGCGGGCAGGACCGGTGTGGTTTGTTCGATGAAGGCTTCGAGTTCCTGTCGCAGCGCCACCATATCCACAGAACACGCTTCCAGCGCTTCGCGGGCAGATGGGTTACTGAGCAACGCCAGTAACAGATGCTCGACGGTCATAAACTCATGTCGGTGCTCGCGCGCTCTGGCGAAAGCCATGTTTAAACTGAGTTCCAGTTCTTGATTGAGCATAGGCACCTCCCCAAATTATCGGCCTGGTCAGGCCTTTTCTAGCGTACACAGCAACGGGTACTCGTTCTCCCTTGCATACTGGTTCACCAACGCCACTTTGGTTTCAGCTACTTCTGCAGTAAAGATGCCACAGATAGCTTTACCCTGATAGTGAACCGTGAGCATCAATTGCGTGGCACGTTCAACATCATAAGAAAAGAACTTTTGCAGTACGTCAATAACAAATTCCATTGGCGTGTAGTCGTCGTTCATCAGTATAACTTTATACATGGATGGCGGTTTTAGCGTTTCGCGCAGTTTATCCGCCGCCATTTGGTCAAAGTCCAACCAGTCGTTCGTCTTACCCATTGCGATTTATCATCGTTTGTTGAAGCCCAACACACTGTCAGGCAAAGCCTTATATTGAGTGTAATACGCTTTTAGCAAACGTATTGCATCGTATTCGATCCCGCTGCGTTTTCCCGTTAGCGAGCTACATCACATTAATAGCAATAGCGTTAACTGCTTCAAATTTTTGACTCATTGTTGTCCTGGTTGCCCCGCCAGGCGCTTGACGCAGTGTATAAAATATCTACATTGTAGCGGGGTGAGTTGGCGAGGTTTTGAACAGCCCGCCCTTACCCACCGGTTGATTCCATCTCATTATTAAGATTTACGAAGGATGTCGAAGCATGGAGACGGGTACTGTTAAATGGTTCAATAACGCCAAAGGGTTCGGTTTCATCTGCCCGGAAGGCGGCGGCGAAGACATCTTCGCCCACTACTCCACCATTCAGATGGACGGATACAGAACGTTAAAAGCCGGGCAGCTTGTCAGGTTTGATGTACATCAGGGACCTAAAGGCAACCATGCCAGTCTGATCGTTCCCCACGAGGCGGAAGCGGTCGCGTAGTTCCACTGTTAATTGTGTACATCCCGCAGATAAAATGCCAGCCCGTAAGGCTGGCATTTTTATTTCCAACCGCTCAGATTACTCACGTGCCAGCGCATCAATAGGGTTTAATCGCGCCGCATTTCTTGCCGGCAGCCAGCCAAACAGCACACCCGTTGCGGTTGAACAGCCAAACGCGGTGAGCAGCGCAACCGGCGAGAAACCTATTTGCCAGCCAGGCAGCACAAGCTGCAGCGTAAAAGCAATGAACAGCGACAGAGATATTCCCAGCGCGCCACCGACCAGGCAGACCAGCACCGCCTCAATTAAAAACTGCTGCAACACATCGCTCGCTCGTGCGCCAACCGCCATACGGATACCGATCTCTTTAGTACGCTCGGTCACCGACACCAGCATAATATTCATCACCCCGATACCGCCTACCAACAGAGAAATCACCGCCACCAGCGTCAGGAACATCTGTAGCGTACGTGTGGTCTTTTCCGCCGTTTTCAACAGCCCATCCATGTTGTAGGTGAAAAAATCCTTTCTGGCATGGCGCAGCGACAGCAGGCGATTGAGCTGCTGCTCCGCTTCATGGCTGTCATAGCCCTCCTTCACCCGTACAGTAATGGAATTAAGCCAGCTTTGTCCCATCACTCTCCCGGCCATGGTGTTATAGGGCAGCCAGACGCGCAGCACTTTGCTACTGCCGAACATCGACTGTTTTTCTTCCGCCACGCCAATTACCGTGGCCGGCATATTACCGACCAACACCACCTCACCCACCACGTCGCTTTTGTTCGGGAACAGCTGCCTTTTACTGTTGGCATCCAACACCACAACCTGTGCCCGGCCGTTCATTTGCTCGTCGTTAAAGCTCGCTCCCTGGCTCATTGTCATACCGTAAACATCGAAATAGTCACCGCTGACGCCGTTGACGCTGGCCGCAGCATCCACGCTCCCGTAGCGCAGGCGCAAATTGCTGGAGATGGAAGGCGTCGCTGAACTCACCCAAGGCTGCTGGCGAATCGCCAACAGATCGTCATATTTCAGCGCTTGCTGGAACTGCGGATCGTCATCACCAAAATCTTTACCGGGATAAACGTCAATCGTGTTGGTGCCGATAGAGCGAATATCCTCCAGCACCATCTGTTTTGCGGCATCGCCCACCACCACGATGGAAACCACCGAGGCAATACCAATAATAATGCCAAGCATGGTCAGCAGCGTGCGCATCATGTTGGCAGCCATCGCCAACCACGCCATACCGAGCGCCTCGCGGAAGCTGCTGATAACCTGCTGAACGGACGAACCACTTCGCAGTGCCTGATTTTCAACCGCACGCACTGCAGATTGCTGAACCGGGGGCGGATTGCTGATAATTTCGCCGTCGCGAATTTCGATAATGCGCTGGGCCTGCGCCGCAACCGCCGGATCGTGGGTCACGATAATCACCGTATGGCCGCGCTCACGAAGCTGCTTCAGGGTTGCCATCACCTCTTCACCTGAATGGCTGTCCAGCGCACCGGTTGGCTCATCAGCCAGAATAACCTGCCCGCCGTTCATCAAGGCACGCGCGATACTCACGCGCTGCTGCTGCCCGCCCGAAAGTTGAGACGGAAGATAGTCAACCCGCTCTTTCAGCCCGAGACGCTCCAGCAGTTCGTGCGCACGCTGCTGCCGTTGGGCACGCGTCGTACCGGCATAGACGGCTGGAACTTCCACATTCTGCGACGCATTCAGGTGCGAAAGCAGATGGTAACGCTGGAAGATAAAGCCAAAATGTTCACGTCGCAGGGTGGCCAGCGCATCGTTATCCAGCTTTGCAACATCGACGCCCGCCACCTTGTAGCTACCGCTGCTTGGCTTATCCAGACAGCCAAGAATGTTCATTAGCGTAGACTTGCCGGAGCCTGACGCCCCGACGATCGCCACCATTTCCCCGGCCTCGATCGTCAGGCTGATGCCCTTCAGCACCTCCACCTGCTCTTCACCGGAGGGATAGCTACGACGAATATCCTTTAGCTCAAGCAGCGCGGTCATTTGCTGCTCCCGGTGCTGGCGCGGCCGATCACCACCTCTTCGCCTTCTTCCAGCCCGTTGACGACCTGTACCTGGGTATCGTTACGCATGCCAATGGTAATTTCACGTTCCTTGGTTTCACCATTGCGCAGCACCGTGATGTTATAGCGATTATCACCAATCGGTTCGCCCAGCGCGGCCAGCGGAATGGTCAGCACATCTTTTACGCCACCCAGCTGAATATGCACCTGCGCGGTCATATCCAGACGCAGAATACCTTTCGGGTTCGGCACTTCAAAACGGGCATTATAGAAGATGGCCTCATTGACCTTGTCCGGCGTTGGCAGAATATCTTTCAGTACACCTTCATAGCGGGTCATCGGATCGCCCAGCACGGTAAACCAAGCTTTCTGACCCGGCTTGAGATGAATCACATCAGCTTCGGACACCTGCGCCTTCACCAGCATGGTACTTAAATCCGCAAGCGTCAGAATATTCGGTGCCTGCTGAGCGGCAATCACGGTTTGCCCCTGTAGCGTCGTTATTTGCGTCACTTCGCCAGCCATCGGCGCGACGATGCGGGTAAACTCAAGGTTGGTTTTTGCGGTGCTTAGCGAAGCTTGATTACGCTTGATCTGCGCATCAATCGTGCCCGTCTGCGCTTGCTTAACCGCCAGATCGGTTGCCGCTTTATCGAGATCCTGCCGTGACACGGCCTGCGTTTTCGCCAACGACTGCTGGCGAGAAAGCGTGACTGCTGCAAGTTTACTTTCCGCTACGGACTGCAGACGCTGCGCGTGCAGTTCCATCAGGGTGGCTTCCACCTCTTTAACCTGGTTTTCTGCCTGCTCAGGATCGATAACGCCCAGCAGCTGATCCTTTTTCACTTTATCGCCAATGTTCACCGACAGCGTTTTTAGCTGCCCGCTCACCTGCGCCCCCACGTCAACTTTGCGCACGGCATCGAGCTTTCCGGTCGCCAGAACGCTTTGTTGGAGAGAAGCTTTACGCACAATCATCGTCTGGTAATGAGGTGTTGGAGTATTCAAAAACTGCCAAAGCCAGAGGAAAAATATCACCAGAAACAGCGCGTAAAGCCAGTAACGTTTTTTAAATTTTCCCTTAAGTTTCATATAAATCCTGAAATAGCTAACGCATGATTAAACAAATCTTAAACAAACTGCACAATGTGAAGAAGTGTAACAGTGATTGAATATCGGTTGACGTCCGGCGTGCTGAAATAACGCCATCTTAGTCGAATTCAGGTTTTAATTATGTCCCAGATTGCTGCCGCGCAAGTTACCGAAACCCTGCCTCAAACTGGCTGGAAACTCTTCCTTTCATTAGCAACGGGTGAGTGGCAGCCGGGAGCATCCTGGGGCAAAAAGGCTTATCGCCGCAAGTTTATTTTACGCTCAATGGTGATGCCTGTGCATACCGCCGGCCTGATGAATAGCCTCGCAAACCAGCCGCACCTCGACAGCATGCTGAACGCTCAGCCCGGGCTGCCGTGCCGCCTGCACCGCCCTTACCTTGCACTGCCGCTTAGCCGCAAGGACACGCGCGATGCCATTGGTTACCATTACCAGAAAATTACCGAGAAGATGCCGAAAAAACTGCTTAACGGGCACTTCTCCGCCGAAGGCTATCGCCTGGCAACGCTGGTGGGTAAAAATAACGAACTGATGTTTATCGACCTCAGCTCTCATGACCTGGAAGGCAAAGAAGGCGAAGCGTTCCTCAACTTCTGTAATGAAGACGGCGTTCCCCTGGCGCGTATGACCTTCACCCTTAATCAGTTCGAAGGCAAAAACACCCTGTTCATTGGCTGCCTGCAGGGTGCAAAACCGTGGGTTCCGCATGAGGCGATTCAGGCGGCGACAAAAGCCTGCCATGGCCTGTTCCCGAAACGCATGCTGCTTGAAGTTGCCTGCGAACTGGCGAAGCTGCTCGACGCAGAGCGCATCCTGGCCGTGAGCAACAGCACGCATATCTACCGCTCATGGCGCTACGAGAAGAAGAAAAAAGACAGTTTACACGCAGACTATGACAGTTTCTGGCTGTCGATGAGCGGTGAGCTCCGGGCAGATGGCCTGTTTGCCCTACCGTCTCGCGTAGAACGTAAGCCGCTGGAAGAGATCGCAAGTAAAAAACGTGCTGAATACCGCCGTCGCTATGAGCTTCTGGATGGCATGATGAGCAACATCAACAGCCAGTTCTAAGACGGCATTGCGCCGGGTGCTAATCCGCCCGGCCACGCGCCAGCCACAGCACCCGGGAAAACATTTTACGCAGCAACGGTGGAATCGCATCCACGCCCCTGCGTCCAGCCTCCAGCGCCACCTCAATGGCTAAATCCGGCTTCGACGAACGATGAATGGCTTTGATGATAACCCGGCGCAAATTCATCGGTGCATTTTCGGGGATCTGGGCCACACGATGAAACACATCTGAAAAACCCTGCCGATACATAAAGTGTTCCATATCCAGTGCAGGGAGCGCCGTGAGATGATCGCGCTCCTGGTCACGATCGTTATCCAGTAACCCGCGTACCGTAGCCGCATATTTTTTCCCCGCCTCATCGCCGTCCACCAGCACGTGCCACTCAATGCCCATGCGGCGGGCGAACTTAATCAGCGGCTTCAAACCAGACTGAGCGAACTCAATCACCTTCACCCCTTCAGCATCAAAATGATGCCCACACTGTCGCGCCAGTTCGTTCATTACCCACACTTCTGTTTCGCCTTCCACCAACAGCCAGCAGCGGGAGAACAGCGAAGAAGCACGGTTAAAACGAATATGAAATGCAATTCGTCGGCTGTCTTCCGCGTTCATGCCGCCAGGCCCTAGTCGCCACGCCGCAACTCTGGAAGACTCACGTACCAGACGGCAAACCTGCTCTACCGGCGTAAGGGAGAGTAGCTCACCGGAATTCGTGGTCGTGATTTTTTGCAGCGGCAGCAAATTCAACAGGTGCCAGGCAACCGACAGCATGATCGGGTGCAGGCGAGTTTCCGGATCTTCCACCAGCAGAAGTGGCCGGGCGTCCCGGTCAAGCGCCACGCTGCCTTTCGCCTGTAATAACGTAGAGAACATCCCCAGCAGGATCATTCGGTGCGAACGGCTGCCCGGTTTATCAATCATGCGGTTGATAACATCAAGGTAACGCCAGCTGCGTTGCTCATCGTGAGAACGCCGCCGCATCAAGCGCTGATGGGCTACCGCGCCCTGTTCGGAAAAATAGTGTTCCAGTAGTTGCACCATGGCCGACAGCCCCTGCCGTAGCTGCGCATCGGTAAGGTTTTGTGGTCTCGAGACCAGCTCCCGCGCCAGAAAATCCAGCTGGCGCGCCGTCAGCTCCGTTTCCGGCATCTCGGGCATACCGCCATTACGTAACCGCCGCATAAAACGGGCATCCCTAAGCCGCAGAACAGGGGTCAGGCGAGTAATGTGCATCGCCATTTCGTCGATATTATCCAGCGTCAGCGGCTGGCCGTGAGCGTTGAGAAAACTGCGGAGCGTGAGTACCGTCCCCTCATCCCCCAGCTCGCCTTCCAGACGGTAATAGATGCGATGAAAGCCGTCGTTGCCGCCAACCCATACCGGGGAGAGATTCCGATATCGCCGCCCTAAATGGTGGCCGGACGCCGCTTCCCGAAACGTCAGGATAATCTGAAGGTGACTTTCACGCCCGTGTATGTCGCCAGGGGGAAAATAGAAATCTTCACGAACAAAGTGGTACAACTCGCGGTGCGGTGAAAGCAGCAGCGTCAGGGCATCCAACAGGCTCGACTTACCCCAGGCATTTTCGCCAATCAGCACATTGTTTTGCTCAAGCATTAACGACAAACGGTTAATACCGCGAAAGCCTACAACTTCAACCCGCTCGAGAAACATGCTGCCCCCTGTGCATTCACTTTAAATTCCATCGCTCTTTTCGAGTATAGCGGCAAGCGGGATAGCAATGTAACCACGCAATGTCAAGCGTTACGCGGTAAAACATTCTGGCCATCGCACAATCAATTCGCAGCAACGGGTGAAAAAATTTTGTTATCCAGAATATTCTTACTTCATTCAAAGATACTCTATACTTCTGACACCTATCCCCATAAAAGGAATAACACCTCATTGCCCTAAATCAAAAAACAGGAATTTATTGTGCTGGTGGCGAATTGGCGAAATACCTAATATTAGCGCGCATTTAATATTACTTTCGTCATTCACTTAGTGACGGTGAATTAGCGACAATCGGATTAGCGTGATTTAGCGCGTGAGCCGTAAGTTGTTTCTGGTTTTAGTAGGGGTGGTTATGTTTAGAAAATTAGCAGCAGAGTTCTTTGGAACATTCTGGCTGGTATTTGGTGGCTGTGGTAGCGCGGTATTAGCAGCAGCATTTCCGGAATTGGGTATTGGTTTTGTGGGTGTTGCATTAGCTTTCGGTTTAACGGTGTTAACGATGGCATTTGCCGTCGGTCATATATCCGGTGGTCACTTCAACCCGGCCGTCACCCTTGGCCTGTGGGCCGGTGGCCGCTTCCCGGCTAAAGAAGTGATTGGCTACATAATTGCTCAGGTTATTGGCGGCATTGTCGCTGCGGGTATTCTTTATTTAATTGCCAGCGGAAAAACCGGCTTTGATGCAGCGGCCAGTGGATTCGCCTCTAACGGCTACGGTGAACATTCACCGGGTGGCTATTCCATGCTGTCAGCCATCGTTATTGAAATCGTATTAACCTGTGGTTTCTTAATCGTTATTCATGGTGCAACAGATAAATTCGCGGCACCGGGCTTTGCCCCAATTGCCATTGGCCTGGCATTAACGTTAATTCACTTAATTAGTATTCCGGTAACCAACACTTCTGTAAACCCGGCACGAAGTACCGCTGTCGCTATTTTCCAGGGCGGTTGGGCATTGGATCAGCTGTGGTTGTTCTGGGTCATGCCAATTATTGGCGGGATCCTGGGCGGTATTATTTACCGTACCCTGCTGGAAAAACGTAGCTAAATCGTTATGCGGGCTTACCTCGGTGAGCCTGCCACTTCCCCATCCTCTCCCGCGCAAACCTTTTTCTTCGTCTCTACTCGACTCGTTTCCTTTCTTTCGGTAGTGTGGCAGCCGTCGTAACATTTTACCTACAAGGACTGTCCCTGCCATGCTGTCAGGATTGCTCATTATCCTGGTGCCGCTGATCGCCGGCTACCTGATCCCACTGAAACAAACTCACCTGCTCAAGCTTATTAACCGCCTGCTGAGCTGGATTGTTTACGTGATTCTATTCCTGATGGGCATTAGCCTGGCGTTTCTCGATAATCTCGCCAGCAACCTGCTGACCATCCTGCATTACTCGGTCATCAGCGTAGTTGTGATTTTACTGTGTAACGCAGCGGGCCTTATGCTGCTGGAACGTTCTCTGCCCTGGCGGCACCAGCATAAACAGGAAAAGCTGCCTTCCCGCCTGGCAATGGCGCTGGAATCTCTTCAGCTTTGTGGCGTTGTCGCCCTCGGCTTTCTGCTGGGGCTGACCGGTTTCGAGGTGCTGAAACATGCTACAGAGGCAAGCGAATACACGCTTATCTTCCTGCTGCTGCTGGTCGGAATTCAGCTGCGTAACAGCGGCATGACCATTAAGCAAATCGTCCTTAACCGTCGCGGTATGATAGTCGCCGTCGTGGTCGTCCTGAGCTCGCTGGCCGGCGGGGTGATAAACGCCATGATTCTCGGTTTGCCGCTCAAGACCGGCCTGGCCATGGCTTCCGGTTTTGGCTGGTACTCGCTGTCCGGGATCCTGATGACCGAGTCTTACGGGCCGGTTATCGGCAGCGCCACCTTCTTTAATGACCTGGTGCGCGAACTGCTGGCGATTATGCTGATCCCTGCCCTGGTTCGCCGGAGCCGCTCGACGGCCCTCGGCCTTTGTGGCGCGACCTCAATGGACTTTACCTTGCCGGTTCTGCAGCGCAGCGGCGGTGTGGAGATTGTGCCTGCCGCCATCGTGCACGGCTTTATTCTTAGCCTGCTGACGCCGCTGCTGATGGCTTTCTTCGCTTCCTGATACCTCTCTGGCGGTAGCCTGCTGCCGCCAAAGTTGCGCTATATCAATCTCCCTTTAAGTTGCACCAAAAATTCCTTTAAACCTGTTCTGCTGAGGCCTAACCTTAAACATGTATTTAAAATATAACTTTAAGGTGACATCATGTTTTGTGTGCAATGTGAACAGACCATCCGCACCCCGGCCGGCGACGGCTGCGCCTATGCCCAGGGCGTTTGCGGTAAAACGGCCCAGACTTCTGACCTGCAGGATCTGCTGATCGCGACATTGCAGGGTCTTTCTGCCTGGGCGGTCGCCGCTCGTGAACGCAATATTATCGACCACGAGATTGATAACTTTGCCCCACGCGCCTTCTTCTCTACGCTGACCAACGTTAACTTCGACTCTGCCCGCATCATTGGTTACGCCCGCGAAGCCATCGCCATGCGTGAAGATCTTAAAGCCCGTACGCTGGCTATCAGTCCTTCGGCAGCCGTAACTAACCCCTTGGCAGAACTTCAGCTGGTGAACAACGACCTCGGCGATCTCCAGCGCCAGGCCGCCGACTTTACGCCAAACCGCGATAAAGCCGACATTGGCGAAGACATTCTCGGCCTGCGCCTGCTGTGCCTGTACGGCATGAAAGGCGCTGCCGCGTATATGGAACACGCGCACGTGCTGGGCCAGTACGATAACGACATCTACGCCCAGTACCATAAAATCATGGCGTGGCTCGGCACCTGGCCTGCGGACATGGGCGCCCTGCTGGACTGCTCCATGGAAATCGGCCAGATGAACTTCAACGTGATGAGAATCCTGGATCTCGGGGAAACCGGCAAATACGGCCACCCAACACCAACCCAGGTCAACGTACGTCCGGTTGCCGGGAAATGCATCCTGATTTCCGGCCATGACCTTAAAGATCTCTATAACCTGCTCGAGCAAACCGAAGGCACCGGCGTTAACGTCTATACCCACGGTGAAATGCTGCCGGCGCACGGTTACCCTGAGCTGCGTAAGTTCAAGCATCTGGTCGGCAACTACGGCAGCGGCTGGCAGAACCAGCAAACCGAATTCGCCCGTTTCCCAGGCCCTATCGTGATGACCTCCAACTGCATCATCGACCCAACCGTGGGCGCGTACGATGACCGTATCTGGACCCGCAGCATCGTCGGCTGGCCGGGCGTGAGCCACCTTGAAGGCGATAACTTTGGCCCGGTGATTACCCAGGCTCAGCAAATGGCGGGCTTCCCGTACAGCGAAATCGAGCACCTGATCACCGTCGGCTTTGGCCGCCAGACCCTGCTGGGTGCGGCTGATACGCTTATCGATCTCGTCAGCCGTGAAAAACTGCGCCACATCTTCCTGGTCGGCGGCTGTGACGGGGCGCGCGGCGAACGTAACTACTTCACCGACTTCACCACCAGCGTGCCTCAGGACTGCCTGATCCTGACCCTGGCCTGCGGGAAATACCGCTTTAACAAACTGGACTTCGGCAACATCGAAGGGCTGCCGCGTCTGGTAGATGCGGGCCAGTGTAACGACGCCTATTCGGCGATTATTCTGGCCGTCACTCTGGCAGAAAAACTGGGCTGCGGCGTGAACGATCTGCCGCTGAGCCTGGTGCTCTCCTGGTTCGAGCAAAAGGCGATTGTCATTCTGCTTACGCTGCTGTCGCTCGGCGTCACCAATATCGTGACCGGCCCCACCGCGCCGGGCTTCCTGACGCCAAACCTGCTGGCGGTGCTGAACGAGAAATTTGGCCTGCGCGCCATCACCACCGTTGAGCAAGACATTCAACAGTTAATGAGCGCGTAAGGAGTCCCCATGACCATGCCAACGCCGCTGTGCCCGCACCGTATGCAGGTGCACCATATTCACCAGGAAACGCCGGATGTCTGGACGCTGTCGCTGATCAATCACGACTTCTACCCTTACAAAGCCGGGCAATACGCGCTGGTGAGCATTCGTAACGGCAGCGAGACTCTGCGGGCCTACACGCTCTCCTCCACGCCGGGCCTCAGCGAATTTATTACGCTGACGGTAAGGCGCATCGACGGCGGCGCCGGCTCCCAGTGGTTGACCGGCGAAGTGAAGGTTGGTGACTACCTGTGGCTGTCTGAAGCACAGGGCGAGTTCAGCTGCGAGAACCTGTCGTCAGAAAGCTATCTACTGATGGCGGCGGGCTGCGGCGTCACGCCGATTATGGCCATGCGCCGCTGGCTGGCAAAGCATCGCCCGCAGGCGGACGTGCAGGTTATCTACAACGTGCGCTCTCCGCAGGACGTGATTTTTGCAGACGAATGGCGGCATTATCCGGTGACGCTGGTGGCGGAAAATAACGCCACCCACGGTTTTATTGCCGGGCGGCTGAGCCGCGAGATCCTGGCCGCGGTACCGGATATCGCCGGCCGTACAGTGATGACCTGCGGTCCTGCGCCTTACATGGCTCTGGTCGAGAAGGAAGTTCACGCGCTTGGCGTAAAAGCGTTTTATCAGGAGGTGTTCTTTACCCCGGCCACCGCACCAGCCGCCAGCGGCCTGAAGTTCACTACGCTACAGCCGATGCGTGAGTTTTACTCGCCGGTGGGCAGCACGTTGCTTACCGCGCTGGAAAACAACAGCGTGCCGGTGAATGCCGCCTGCCGCGCCGGGGTTTGTGGCTGCTGTAAAACGAAAGTAGTCTCCGGCGACTACACCGTTTCGAGCACGATGACGCTCACGGAAGAGGAGATTGCCAGCGGCTATGTGCTGGCCTGCTCCTGTCATCCTCAGAGCGACCTGGTGCTCGCTTAAATCTACAAAGGCACCACGCGGTGCCTTGAGACTGCTGACAAAGTTCATTGCTCTAAAAAAGTCCGAACCCAAGTCTAATAAAAACAATGAATAATGTTCTCTGGTTTGCCCCAAACAGTCGAAAACCACGTTTTTCGGCTGTTTGTCATCAATCTGAGGCACCTCGCGGTGCCTCTTCTTTTTTTACCGCCAGGCAGACTTGCCAAACGCGTAACGCCCTGCGCCGCAAAAGACAATCGCCAGCGCGCCGAGGAAAAAGTACATCAGGCTTTCAATGCCCCATGCCCCGGTTTTATCCAGCATAAAGGTTTCCCCCACGCCCACCAGCAGCCAGGCCACAATCATGGTGAATGCCAGCCCAAGCGCGGACAGCCGCGTCAGGATCCCTAAAATAATCAGCAGCGGCGCAAGCACCTCGCCCAGCAGCACGCCGTAGGCCACAAACTCCGGTATGCCGTGCGCGGCAAGCATCCCTTTAATGCCGCCCACGCCGCCAAACAGTTTATGCAGGCCGTGAAACAGCATCAGGCCACCTACCGCCAGGCGCAGGAATAATTTACCCAGATCGTCTTTGCTTAATGCACCATTCACTGCATTTAACAATTTAGTAACCATATGAATTGCCACCCTTTTAAAATGATAACGAGAATAATTTACGCTTAATATTCGGTAACAAATAGCCCCAATTTTAGGGAGGCCTTTACCTGCTCTTACGTGGAATTGAACTAAGCTTGTAAGCGCTATCACACTGGACAAGGAAAACCGATGAAACAATCCGTAGCGGCCTGGCTGGCCAAAACGCTTGAAAGCGCGGGCGTGAAACGTATCTGGGGCGTCACCGGCGATTCACTGAACGGCCTCAGCGACAGCCTCAACCGAATGGGTACCATCAAGTGGATGCCAACCCGCCATGAAGAAGTCGCCGCTTTTGCCGCCGGGGCAGAAGCGCACCTTACCGGTGAGCTTGCGGTCTGTGCGGGCTCATGCGGGCCAGGCAACCTGCACCTGATTAACGGCCTGTACGATTGCCACCGAAACCACGTTCCCGTTCTCGCGATTGCCGCCCATATTCCTTCAAGCGAAATCGGCAGCGGTTATTTCCAGGAAACCCATCCCGAAGAACTGTTCCGTGAGTGCAGCCACTATTGCGAACTGGTCTCTAACCCGGAACAAATCCCGCAGATACTGGCGATAGCCATGCGTAAAGCCATCCTGAACCGCGGCGTTTCGGTCGTCGTACTGCCGGGCGATGTGGCGCTTAAGCCTGCGCCAGAAAACGCGACCACTCACTGGTATCCGGCCCCTCAGCCCGTCGTGGTCCCACATCATGACGAGCTGAAAAAACTGGCCCAGCTGCTACGCTATAACGACAACATCGCTCTGATGTGCGGCAGCGGCTGCGCCGGCGCACACGATGAACTGGTACAGCTGGCGGCCACGCTGAAAGCGCCTATTGTTCACGCCCTGCGCGGTAAAGAGCACGTCGAGTACGACAACCCTTACGACGTTGGCATGACCGGATTAATCGGCTTCTCGTCCGGCTTCCACACGATGATGAACGCCGACACCCTGATCCTGCTCGGCACCCAGTTCCCGTACCGGGCGTTCTACCCGACGGACGCAAAAATTATCCAGATTGATATCAACCCCGGCAGCATCGGCGCACACAGCAAGGTCGACATGGCGCTGATTGGCGATATCAAAGCCACGCTTTCCGCCCTGCTGCCGATGCTGGAAGAGAAAACCGATCGCAGCTTCCTCGATAAAGCGCTGGAGAATTACCGCAAAGCACGTGAAGGGCTGGACGATCTGGCAAAAGCCACCGAAGGCAAACCAATCCACCCTCAATATCTGGCGCAGCAAATCAGCCATTACGCCGCCGATGATGCCATTTTTACCTGCGACGTAGGCACGCCGACCGTCTGGGCCGCACGCTATCTAAAAATGAACGGCAGGCGCCGCCTGCTGGGCTCGTTTAACCACGGCTCGATGGCTAACGCCATGCCGCAGGCGCTGGGCGCAAAAGCCACCGCCCCCGATCGTCAGGTCGTCGCCATGTGCGGCGACGGCGGCTTCAGCATGCTGATGGGTGATTTCCTGTCCGTCGCGCAAATGCAGCTGCCGATTAAAATAGTGGTGTTCAACAACAGCGTGCTGGGGTTTGTGGCGATGGAGATGAAGGCCGGGGGTTACCTCACCGACGGCACCGAACTCCACGACACCAACTTCGCCCGCATCGCCGAAGCCTGCGGCATCACCGGCATTCGCGTTGAAAAACCCGAAGAGCTGAACGCCGCACTGGAACAGGCTTTCAGCACCGATGGCCCGGTGCTGGTGGACGTGGTTGTCGCCAAAGACGAGCTGGCTATTCCCCCGCAGATCAAGCTGGAACAGGCTAAAGGATTCAGCCTGTATATGCTGCGCGCCATCATCAGCGGGCGCGGAGATGAAGTTATCGAGCTGGCGAAAACCAACTGGTTCCGGTAAAAAAGAAGGTTGCCTCAGGCGCCCGGATACTTGTCCGGGCGCAGCCTCTCGATAAAGGACCCGTCATGATCGATTTACGCAGCGATACCGTTACCCGCCCTTCCCGCGCCATGCTTGAGCAAATGATGGCCGCGCCGACCGGAGATGACGTTTACGGCGACGACCCGACCGTTAACGAGCTTCAGGAGTACGCGGCAAAAATCAGCGGTAAAGAAGCTGCCCTGTTTTTACCTACCGGCACTCAGGCCAACCTTGTTGCTTTGCTGAGCCACTGCGAGCGCGGTGAAGAGTACATCGTTGGCCAGGCCGCCCATAACTATCTCTATGAAGCCGGCGGCGCCGCGGTACTGGGCAGCATTCAGCCTCAGCCGATTGACGCGGATCGCGACGGCACCCTGCCGCTGGATAAAGTGGCGGCCAAAATTAAGCCGGACGACATTCACTTCGCACGCACTAAATTATTGAGCCTTGAAAACACCCACAATGGCAAAGTACTGCCGCGCGAATACCTCCAGCAAGCCTGGGAATTCACCCGCAAGCACAACCTGGCGCTGCACGTTGACGGCGCGCGTATCTTCAACGCCGTGGTTTCCTATGGCTGCCAGCTGGAAGACATTACCCGCTACTGCGACAGCTTCACCATCTGCCTGTCAAAAGGCCTGGGCACGCCGGTCGGCTCCCTGCTGGTGGGCAGTAAAGAGTACATCAAACGTGCCGTACGCTGGCGCAAGATGACCGGCGGTGGCATGCGCCAGGCCGGGATTCTGGCGGCAGCTGGCCTGTATGCGCTGAAAAATAACGTTGAGCGCCTTAAAGAAGATCACGATAACGCTCACTGGCTGGCGGGCGAGCTGCGTGAAATCGGCGTCGACGTAATGCGTCAGGATACCAACATGGTGTTCGTGCGCATGACGGCGGAAGAAGCGGAAGATTTAGGCCCCTACATGCGTGAGCGCGGCATCATCATCAGCGCGGGCCCGGCAACGCGCCTGGTCACCCATCTGGACGTCACCCGTGGCCAACTGGCAGAAGTCGTCGCCCACTGGCGCAGCTTCCTGCAAAACTAACGGGAGTCAGGGACGATGGCAGAACCCCAAAGGATACTGGTCCTCGGCGCCAGCGGCTACATTGGCCAGCACCTGGTGCCTTTACTCGTGGCGGCGGGACATCACGTCACCGCCGCCGCACGCCGCATTGACTGGCTGAAAAAGCAGCCGTGGCCGGGCGTCGAATGTCGGCACGTTGACTTACACTGGCCACACCGCCTGGGTGCCTTGCTGGAAAGTGTGGATACGGTTTATTACCTGATCCACAGCATGGGCGACGGCGATGACTTTATGGCGTTCGAACGGCAGGCGGCGCTGAATATGCGCGACGCGCTGACCGAGCATCCGGTGAAGCAGGTTATTTTCCTCAGCTCACTGCAGGCAAAAAGTGGGCAAACAAATTCGAAACACCTGAAGGCAAGGCAAATCACCGCGGATATCCTGCGTGATTCAGGCGTTCCAGTTACCGAACTGCGCGCAGGAATAATTGTAGGCGCAGGTTCAGCGGCCTTCGAAGTGATGCGCGATATGGTTTACAACCTGCCGGTACTGACACCGCCGCGCTGGGTGCGCTCCCGTACCTCACCCATTGCGCTGGATAACCTGCTGCATTACCTGGTGGTACTGCTGGATCATCCGGCGAACGGGCATCGCCTGTTTGAAGCCGCCGGGCCGGAAGTACTCAGCTATCAGCAGCAGTTTGAGCGCTTTATGGCCATCAGCGGCCGCCGCCGCCCGCTTATCCCCGTCCCCCTCCCCACCAGCTGGATTTCCGTGTGGTTTCTGAACGTCATTACCTCGGTACCGCCCGGTATTGCAAAAGCGCTGATTCAGGGGCTTGAACACGATCTGCTGGCGGATGACCGCAGCCTGCGCGAACGCATCCCGCAGCAGCTCATCAGCTTTGACGAGGCCGTACGCAAGACGCTGGCGAACGAACACCGGCTTGCCAACTCGCAGGACTGGGGCTATGACGCTCAGGCGTTTGCCCGCTGGCGGCCAGATTACGGTTTTTTTGCCAAACAGGCGGGCTGCACGCTCACCACCCACGCCGATCTCCGTTCACTGTGGCAGGTCATTAACCAGCTCGGCGGCAAAGAAGGCTACTTTTTTGGCAATGCCCTGTGGAAGATCCGCGCGCTGATGGATTTGCTGGTCGGGCATCGGCTTGCTAAAGGGCGGCCTGAAAAAGCCACGCTGGAAGTGGGCGACACCGTGGATAGCTGGAAAGTGATTATTGCCGAGCCGGAAAAAGAGCTGACGCTGCTGTTCGGGATGAAAGCGCCAGGGCTTGGGCGGCTGTCTTTCACATTACAGGATGACGGCAACCAGCGCAGGCTTGACGTCAGGGCCTGGTGGCACCCTCACGGCTGCGGCGGTTTGCTCTACTGGCTGGTGATGATCCCCGCCCATTTATTTATCTTTAAGGGAATGGCGCGGCGAATTGTTCATTTAGCGGAACAAAACTCGATCAAAAAGAGAAGTTAGCTCCTAATCTTTCAGTATTCCCATTGCATGCGCTGCCGTTTCACGGAAAAATGCGCAGCGTTAATCTCAAATATAACGAGTTGGTCACATGAAGGTACTGGTCACCGGCGCAACCAGCGGTTTAGGCCGAAACGCGGTCGAATATTTACGCGCCAGGGGCGTCAGCGTCCGGGCAACCGGGCGCAACGAAGCGATGGGCAAACTGCTGCAAAAGATGGGCGCAGAATTTGTTCATGCCGACCTGACGGAGCTGGTCTCTTCTCAGGCTAAAGTGATGCTCGCGGATGTCGATACGCTCTGGCACTGCTCCAGCTTTACCTCGCCGTGGGGAACCCAGCAGGCCTTCGACCTCGCCAACGTTCGTGCCACCCGTCGTCTTGGCGAGTGGGCCGTGGCCTGGGGCGTACGCGACTTTATTCATATCTCGTCGCCGTCGCTCTACTTTGATTACCACCATCACCGCAACATCCGCGAAGATTTCCGCCCGGTGCGCTTTGCCAACGAATTTGCCCGCAGTAAAGCCGCCAGCGAAGAAGTTATTCAGCTGCTGGCGCAGGCCAACCCGAACACCCGTTTCACCATCCTGCGCCCGCAAAGCCTGTTCGGGCCGCACGACAAAGTGTTTTTCCCACGCCTGGTGCAGATGATGCGCCACTACGGCAGCGTGCTGCTGCCGCGCGGGGGCGATGCGCT
The DNA here is from genome assembly GCF_036500665.1 of Cedecea sp. Taxonomy (NCBI): domain Bacteria; kingdom Pseudomonadati; phylum Pseudomonadota; class Gammaproteobacteria; order Enterobacterales; family Enterobacteriaceae; genus Cedecea; species Cedecea sp. The sequence continues at coordinate 12,189 of NZ_DASYBS010000009.1, read as the reverse complement.
GGTGGATATGACCTATCTGGAAAACGCGGTACACGCGATGTGGCTGGCGACGCAGAAACAGGACTTACCCTCCGGCCGCGCCTACAACATCACCAATATGGAAGCGCGCCCGCTGCGGACTATCGTGCAGAAACTGATCGACGAGCTGGGCATCAAATGCCGCATTCGTTCTGTGCCGTACCCGATGCTGGACATCATCGCCCGCAGCCTGGAGCACTTTGGCAATAAATCAGCCAAAGAGCCGGTGCTCACGCACTACGGCGTCTCCAAGCTGAACTTCGATCTGACGCTGGATACCACACGAGCGGAAACGGAGCTGGGCTACCAGCCTATCGTCACCCTTGATGAAGGCATTCGCCGCACCGCGCTGTGGCTTAAAGATCACGGCACGCTGCACCGCGGCTAGCCCTGGCCGTATTTCTCCAGTAGCGCCTCGGCTATTGCCTGGCTTTCCGCATCCGCCTCGCCGCTGTAGTTCGCCGGGCGGAAGTGCATCTGGAAGGCGGTAATCACCCTTTTCTGCTGCGCATTGGTCATGCCCGGCAGCACTTCGTAGCCATAGCGGGAAAGCACATCCAGCAGCTCTGTTTTATCCACGGGCTGCAGTGGGCCACGGCCGTTAAGATAAAATCTCACTCTTGCGGCATCCGGCCAGGCGCCAATACCTTTATCCGCAAATTGCTTCCATGGGAACAGTGGCCCCGGATCAACCTTGCGCTGCGGCGCGATATCTCCGTGAGCGACTACGTTTTGCGGTGCGATGTTATAGCGCGCAATAATCTGCTTCGCTAAATCCTCAAGCACCGCAATCTGCGGCTGGCTGAAGGGGTAGAAGCGCTGAACACCGCCCACCCGGGTGTAACCCTGGTTTTCCAGCTCAATGCCCACGGACGTGTCGTTAATTCGCGTGGCACCGCGCCAGAAGCTGATCCCGGCATGCCAGGCCAGCTGTTCTTCCGGCACCAGTTGCCAGACAACGGGTTTCCCGCCGGACAGCGGCGGCTCGGCAGGAACAAGATAGTGGGCGCTGACGTTACGATCGGTGAGCGTGGAAAGCGAACTTGAAAAATCATCCGCCGTGTAGTGGATCACCAGAATTTTCACTCGTGGATAAGCGGCCTGCGCCTGGTGCCTGGTGTCTACTTTATAGCTGCCCCGATCGACAATCCCTTTTGGGCCAGCGCAGCCCGCCAGCAGCAGCGCCAGGGCAAGCGCTAAGATCCTGGCTTTCATTTTCGCGTTTTAACCGCTGTGCCGCTGACGCAAACCATCAGCATGCTGCCGTCTTTGCCGACGGTTTCATAGTCGATATCAATCCCGACCACGGCGTTAGCGCCCAGGCTTTCAGCCTGCTCCTGAATTTCACGAAACGCGATGTCCCGCGCTTTGCGTAACTCTTTTTCATAGGCCCCGGAACGCCCGCCGACGATGTCGCGAACCCCGGCAAAAAAATCGCGGAAAATATTGGCACCCAGGATAGCTTCCCCGGTCACCACGCCGCAGTATTCAGTAATGGTGTGGCCTTCCAGGCCTGGCGTTGTTGTAAACTGCATCTCGTTCTCCTCTCTTTGCCATCAACATGTTAGCCCGGCAATCGCCACGCGATTTTGAGCCAATACGCTATGCTAAGGTAGTCCTCCTGAGAAAATAAGGAAATAAAAATGCGCAGCTCAGCTTTGGCTCTTCTCCCCTGTGCGCTGGTTCTGTCGGCCTGTACTGCAGTCACACCAGCCTTTAAAGACATCGGCACCCGCAGCGGCCCCTGCGTCAGCGGCGGCCCGGATGAGGTCGCTCAGCAGTTCTATGATTACCGTATTGCGCACAAAGGCGAAGGCCTGAGTTCCGTTGCCGCGCTGCGGCCTTACCTGAGTGATTCCCTGTTCCAGCTGCTGCAAAAATCCACTACCTCTCCGGCAGCACAGGATGCATTTATCCGCAGCGATATCTTCTCCAGCCAGTCCGAAGGGCCGGATAAAGCAAGCGTTGCCTCTGCATCAACTATCCCTAATACCGACGCGCGCAATCTTCCGCTACGCGTCGAACTCACCCGCGGCAGCCAAACATGGAAAGATGAGGTGCTGATGGTGCGTGAAGGTCAGTGCTGGGCGGTGGACGACGTGCGCTATCTCGGCGCGGCAAGCCACGCGCCAACCGGTACGCTACGCCAGGCAGTAGAAGGGAAATAGCGGCAATTTAAGCTTACGCTATGCGGGTGGTAAAAACATAACCCCTGTAAATAGTCTGGCATCTTCAGGGAATGCGGTTTTTTATACTTAGCCACCACCCGCCTCGCTATTTTGTGCTAACTTTACGCCATGAAAGCAGTTATTTTTAAGTTTTAACGCACAAAGATTGCATAACTATTCTGTTAAAGGTACCCTTTGCGGCCTCAATTGCTATTCAACTTCAGCGCATGAGTATTCAACTAGACAGCATTAATTGCTTTTACGGTGCCCATCAGGCGCTGTTCGACATCACACTACATTGCCCGCAGGGTGAGACGCTGGTGTTGCTGGGCCCAAGCGGCGCCGGCAAGAGCTCTCTGCTGCGTGTACTCAACCTGCTTGAGATGCCGCGTTCCGGCAGGCTCAGCATCGCAGGCAATACTTTCGACTTCTCCAAAGCCCCCGGCGATAAAGCGATTCGCGATTTGCGCCAGAATGTCGGCATGGTCTTCCAGCAATACAATCTGTGGCCGCACCTCACCGTGCTGCAAAACCTGATTGAAGCGCCCTGCCGCGTATTGGGACTCAGCAAAGATAAAGCACGCGAACGTGCCGATAAACTGCTTGAGCGCCTGCGCCTGAAACCGTATATGGATCGCTATCCGCTGCACCTTTCCGGCGGTCAGCAGCAGCGCGTAGCCATCGCTCGCGCACTGATGATGGAGCCGCAGATCCTGCTGTTCGATGAGCCAACCGCCGCACTTGACCCGGAAATCACCGCGCAGATCGTCAGCATTATTCGCGAGCTGGCGGAAACCAACATTACTCAGGTCATCGTGACCCATGAAGTAGAAGTGGCGCGTAAAACCGCCAGCCGCGTGGTGTATATGGAAAACGGCCACATCATCGAACAAGGTGATGCCAGCTGCTTTGCTAACCCGCAAACCGATGCGTTTAAATTCTATCTCTCTCACTGATGTTGAACGGGAAAACGACAATGAAAAAAGTTTTGCTGGCCACTCTTTTAGCCACTCTGAGCCTTTCTGCTACCGCCGCACAGACCATCCGTTTTGCTACCGAAGCCTCTTACCCTCCGTTTGAGTCTATCGACGCCAACAACAAGATAGTCGGCTTTGACGTTGACCTGGCTAACGCCCTGTGCAAACAGATCGATGCCACCTGTACCTTTACCAATCAGGCGTTCGACAGCCTGATTCCAAGCCTGAAATTCCGCCGTATTGACGCGGTCATGGCCGGGATGGACATCACGCCCGAGCGTGAAAAACAGGTGCTGTTCACTAAGCCCTACTACGACAACTCCGCGCTGTTTGTTGGCGTGAAGGGCAAATACGCTGATATCAGCGCGCTGAAAGGCAAGAAAGTGGGCATCCAGAACGGGACCACGCACCAGAAATACATCACCGACAAGCACCCGGAAATCACCACCGTGCCTTACGACAGCTACCAGAACGCCAAGCTGGATCTGCAGAACGGCCGTATTGATGCCGTCTTCGGCGATACCGCTGTGGTGACCGAATGGCTGAAAGCCAGCCCGGAACTGGTTGCCGTGGGTGACAAAGTGACCGACAAAGATTACTTCGGCACCGGCCTCGGCATTGCCCTGCGCCAGGGCAACACTGACCTGCAGAGCAAATTCAACGCCGCGCTGGATAAAGTGAAACAAGATGGCACCTACAAAGCCATCTACGACAAATGGTTCCAGAAGTAATCGACTCGATGAACGAATTGTTTCCATTAGCAAGCGCCGCCGGGATGACCGTCGGCCTTGCCGTTTGTGCCCTGATAGTCGGCCTGGCGCTGGCGATGATCTTTGCCGTCTGGGAGTCCGCCAAATGGCGCCCGGTGGCCTGGATTGGCTCAGGGCTGGTCACGCTTTTCCGTGGCCTGCCTGAAATTCTGGTGGTGCTGTTTATCTACTTCGGCTCTTCCCAGCTGCTGCTGATGCTCTCTGACGGCTTTACTCTCAATCTTGGTTTTGCCGCAATCCCGGTCAAAATGGAGATTGAGAACTTTGACGTCAGCCCGTTCCTCTGCGGCGTGATTGCCCTCTCCCTGCTCTATTCCGCCTATGCGTCGCAGACGCTGCGCGGTGCGCTGAAAGCGGTGCCGGTTGGGCAATGGGAATCAGGCCAGGCGTTGGGTTTATCCAAAACCGCGATTTTCTTCCGCCTGGTGATGCCGCAGATGTGGCGCCACGCGCTGCCGGGTCTGGGTAACCAGTGGCTGGTGCTGCTGAAAGACACCGCGCTGGTGTCGCTTATCAGCGTGAACGACCTGATGCTGCAAACCAAAAGTATCGCTACCCGCACGCAGGAGCCGTTTACCTGGTACGTGATAGCCGCGGCGATTTACCTGGTTATCACCTTGCTGAGCCAGTACATCCTGAAGCGTATCGACCTGCGCGCCACGCGCTTTGAACGGAGACCTGACTGATGCTCGAGTACTTACCGGAGCTGATGAAAGGTCTACACACCAGCCTGACGCTCACCGCCGCTTCCATTGCCGTGGCGCTCGTGCTGTCGCTGCTGTTTACCATCGTTCTGACGCTGAAAACACCCGTGCTGGTGTACATTGTGCGCGCTTACATCACGCTGTTTACCGGCACGCCGCTGCTGGTGCAAATCTTCCTCATTTACTACGGTCCGGGGCAGTTTCCGTCGCTCCAGCACTATCCGGTGCTGTGGCATCTGCTTTCCGAACCGTGGCTATGCGCGTTGATTGCGCTGTCGCTGAACAGCGCCGCGTACACCACGCAGCTGTTCTACGGCGCGATCAGAGCCATTCCGGAAGGCCAGTGGCAGTCCTGTAGCGCGCTAGGGATGAGCAAGAAAGACACGCTGGCCATCCTGTTGCCTTATGCCTTTAAACGCGCGCTCTCTTCGTACTCGAACGAAGTCGTGCTGGTGTTCAAGAGTACCTCCCTGGCCTACACCATTACGCTCATGGAAGTGATGGGCTACGGGCAGCTGCTGTATGGCCGCACCTATGATGTGGCCGTCTTTGGCGCTGCCGGGCTGGTCTACCTCATCGTTAACGGGCTGCTTACGCTGTTGATGCGCTTTATCGAACGCCGGGCGCTGGCGTTTGAGCGCCGAAGCTAGACTGCGAAAAAGGCTTCCACACGGAAGCCTTTTTTACGCCTAAACCTTTTTAGAAAAACAGCGCATTAATCAACAGCAGGGTCACAGAGCCGGTCGCCCAGAGGATCGTTGACGTGATACTCCAGACTTTGATTTGTTCCTGCACTTCCGTCACGCCCAGTGAACGGTTTACCACCCAGAAATAGGCATCGTTAAAGTAGGAGAACATAAATGACCCTACCGTACAGCCCAGTCCAGCAATAACAGGATCCACACCTAAGGTACCGATCATCGGTGCCGTGATGCTCGCGGCGGTAATCATCGCTACCGTACCAGAACCCTGAATCAGGCGAACCAGCGTCGAAATCGTCAACGGCAGCAAGACGCCCGGCACGCCCATCAAAATAATATATTCCGCTATCATATTGCCTGCGCCAGAGTCACGCAGCACCATCCCCAGCGCCCCACCACCGCCGATCACCAGAAAAATGATCCCCGCAGAGCGGATGGCATTTTCCATATTTTGCGTCACTTCTTTGCGATCGTAACGGCTGCCAAGCCCGATAATCGCGATAAGTAGCCCGGCTCCCACCGCGGTCACCGGGTGACCTATTGCCACAAACATCTGCGTCAGCGACTGCTGCCAGGTATCAATCTCAGGATCGACATGACCAAACTCTTTCAGGAAAGTTGCCAGCAGGATAAGCACGATAGGAACCATTAACGGGGCGAAGGAAATTGCCTTACCCGGCAGGTCTTCCTCCTGTTCGCGACCTTCTGTTCCGCAAATGGGGCGTTCACGCGTAAACCCGCTACCGTCTTCCGTCGGGATCAGGAAAATGCTTTTTCCAAGGTGTCGGGTGTACAGGAAACCGGCTATTGCCACGGGAACCGCCACCACCATGCTCCACAGCATGAACCGCCCAATGGGCATATTGAATTGTGAAACCACGCCAAAAGGCCCTACCGCAGGCGGGATCATGCTGTGACTAATGACCAAACCGGCCGCAAGCGTAGCGCCCAGCCCAACCACCGACTTTCCGGTTGAGCGGGAAATGGCTTTCACCAACGGCACCAAAACGATAAATGCCGAATCGCAGAACACCGCCATCGAGACGATAAGGCCTATCATAACCAGCGCCAGTTCTTCACGCCCTTTACCCAACAGGCGAATAAAGGTAATCGCCATGCGTTTAGAGGCCCCGCTCATCTGAAGCAGGGAGCCCATCATCACGCCAAAGCCAATCACAATGCCAATATGCCCCAGGGTACCGCCAAACCCTTTAGTCACGGAGGCTATCATCAGCTCACTTTTCATCCCCCCCAGCGAGCCGGTGATCACCGCAGCAATAATCAGCGCCGGAAACGCCGGAATGCGAGTTTTGAGGATCATAAACAACAGCGCCACAATCGCGACCAGCAGGCCACCAATGACGCGAAAACTGTTTAACTCCTCCTCGCTGGTACTACCGAGGTTAAAAATCACTAAGCCAATACAAAGGACAACTATGCCCTTCAGGCCTGGACTCATTCCCGCCGTAGCGGTTTCCATTGGTTTATCAGACATACACTCACCTCGGATAAAGGCGGCAGGCCATTACGCCCGCCACACGTTATTGTTTTTGATAATAGGGTGCATAAAGCGCGGCCAATCTGACCGCCTCAATCAGGCTTACAGGGTCGGCTATGCCCCTGCCTGCAATGTCGTTCGCCGTACCGTGATCAACAGAAGTTCGCAGGATAGGCATCCCGGCGGTGATGGAAATTGTGCGGTGAAAATCCACCATTTTGGTGGCGATGTGCCCCTGGTCGTGATACGGCGAAAGCACCGCATCCCACGCGCCCTTAAGAGCAAAATGGAACACGCTGTCCGCTGGTTTTGGCCCATCAATCAAGATGCCTTGCTTGCGGGCAAGCTCAATACCGGGCAATAAAACGTCATCATCCTCGTGCCCAAAGAGTCCGTGTTCTCCGCCGTGAGGGTTAATGGCCGCAAGCGCCAGCTTCGGAGCCGGTACGCCAAGCTGCTGTAGCGCGCGGGTGCAGCGTATGGCGTAGTCACACACTTTTTCAGGAGTCAGGCTTTGTATCGCGTTGACCAACGAGAGATGGCGCGTCAGGAAAAAGACGCGCAGGGTATGCACCTGAAACAAGGTCAGCGGATCATGAGAGCCCGTCAGATGAGCAAAAATTTCGGTATGGCCAATAAAATCGACGCCGCCGGCCTTAAGCGACTCTTTATTTATTGGGGTGGTTGCAACGGCATCGACCTCACCTCGTAGCGCCATATTGACCGCAAGTTCAATACACTCATAAGCGGCTTTACCGCATTGCCCCTGAATTTCACCCGGCGTAAGCGTTTCAGTATCTAACTCTCCGGCTTCAATAAGGTTCATGGTGTCCGGGCGGTCGAGATAATCTTTTACCCCGGTGATAACGTTAATCGATAATTGCACATCAGAAAATTTCGCAGCCTCCTCCAGCACCATTTTATTTCCAACAACGATCATTCTGGCATCGTGTTGTGCATTCTCTGAGGCTAATGTTTTTACGGTAATCTCCGGGCCAATGCCAGCAGCATCCCCCATTGGAATAACAACCAACGGTTTCATAATCAACTCCTTTTATTATTAATTAACGTCTGTTGCAGCGGTATTACTTGAAATCTTCGTCACTAAATAATCAATACAATGAATAAGCGTATCATCATTACCCACGAACCCACCCTTGGTAATAATAGGTAGCCCATCTGACAGTCCACCGACGAGTTTTCCATATACGGCAAGCGGCTCCACCTCATCCTTCAGCACGACGCCATTGCCTTTTAATCTTTTGGTTATGCTGACCATCACATCGCCACCGCTACCATAAAGTCCGCTAATGGGCGACTTTTCCTTAATTAAAATCTGAGCAACAACTTCAGCAATACCGCGATTTATCATGCAGCTGGCCTCATGAGTATCAACGCCATATTTTTTTGCTAACGTATCCAAACGGCAAATATGCTCAGGCGACTCTACGGAGTCAACGCCAACAACATCAAAGGTACGAGTTTTGTCAATTAAACGGTCGACCAGTTCAAGGGTATTTTGAGGGTGTAATGCAAACTCAATTAACATATCGGCCGGTAATGTCTCGATATAGACTTCGCGCTCATAGCGAAGTTTTTTAATTTGCCGCTGGGTTAAATCAGAAACACTCCCAATAGCCAGCAGCACTTTATTTGTACGGCGCCGCCCGGAGGAGAATTTTAGCCATGACAATTGAGAGGTGAATACGCCGGGATCGACACAGAAAAAAGGCACTTTTGATTTCTGCACCGCCAGAGCAATTTGCTGAATGTCATCCGCCGTTGTCGCGTCTATAATCACAATACGAACATTGCTTCTATAGAGCTCCCTCAGCTTTTTGGTCAGGGTGCTCTCCCCGCTCAATACATCACGCAGACAAATATATCCTACGCTCTTATTTGTCTGCTGGCGGAAAAGCTCAACAACGGAAGATTCCAGCATTGGGTTTTTGGGGTCATTGCGCATGGCGGTATTTTGCAGCGGTATACCGTCAACCAGCAGCGATCCCCCCACGCAGATGCGGCCGCTTGAAGGATAAACGGGCACAACAATCGCCATCAGATGCGGGAAGCGATCAATAACGGCATCCACCTCCGCCCCCAGATTCCCGCGCAGCGTCGAATCAATACGCTTGCTTATCAGCGTCTCCTCGGGATTGATGCGAGCAACGCGCTCCGCCACGCGCTGGTATGCCTCGCAGGATGAAACCGAGCGAGAATCCGTTGAGAAAGAGATGACATCAAAACGCGTCTCCTCTTCATCGTGGTCATCCAGGCAGGTCATGGTGGTAAACCCCTTGGTACTCAACAGCGCGGCGGTGGCATTTGCGCCGGTTAAATCATCCGCGATTATGGCTATTTTCACAGTGCTTCCCTCTCTGTATCGGATTAAGATCACGTCATAAGCGGCTCGCGATTGACGATGATCTGATTAAAATTAGCCAGATCGGCTATTTTGTAATGGCAAAATACATTCCTTTTACTTTCATCAACCAACAGTACCGATTTTGCGGCATGATTCATCGCCATCCATTTGCAGTCGGCTTTACTTTGCGTCGTGGTCATGGCGCCATAGTTTTCACCAAACCCATCCGCCCCTATAAATGCCAGGTCGGTGTAATGATCGCTCAGGTAGCGCAGCGTTTCACTGCAATAGGCTGAACGACTCTCTCTGACTAACTCTCCAGGGCAAATAATCAGCTTAACGCCGGGATTGTCATTCAATATATAAGCAGTAGAAATATCATTAGTAATAATGGTTAGTGGAATGTCGATCAGCCAGGCCAACTGTTTCACCGTCGTACCACCATCCATAAAGATCACTTCGCCGGGGCGTAAAAGGTTATAGGCCTGTAATGCGATAGACTTTTTCCACTCAATATTATGCTGCGCCTTATTCTTATAGTCTGGACTCTGGTTAATAAAACCCTTAATAATCTGCCCACCAAAAATAACTTTCGCTTTTCCTTCTTTTTGCAGCTCATCGACATCCCGACGAATAGTCATATGTGAAACCGTAAAGTATTCCGCTAACTGGTTAATGGTAATTGAATGATTAACATCAAGCATTTCGATAATGCGGTGTACCCTTTGCATTTTGGAATAACGTGTCATGACCACTGTCTCGTTGAGTGTTAGCTTCACTCGATTTTTAAGCTAACTGTTTTAAAAAAACACAGCTGTGAATAAAATCACAAATTCACAACCTCTTCACTAAATAAGAAAATTAAAAGAGTATTGTGGTAAAAACCCCACAATCAGCATCATTAGTTTAAGGAAACAACGTGAATAATAAAACCGACACCATGCAAGAATTAATTAGCAGAGGCCGTAACGTATTACATGAAGAGGCGAAAGCAATAATTAGCGCAACCGCTAATATTAATGAAGGATTCGCTCGCGCAATTAAATTAATATTAAATTCATCGGGCAAGGTCATCGTCAGTGCGATAGGAAAGCCGGGCTATATTGCGCATAAAATTTCGGCCACGCTCTCCAGCACCGGAACGCCATCGTTTTTCCTGCACCCCGCGGAAGCGCTGCACGGCGATCTGGGACGAGTCTGCCGGGAAGATGTCATGCTTATTCTTTCTAACAGTGGTGAAACAGCTGAAATCGTGAATATGCTGCCGACGCTAAAGCGTATTGGCGTACCGATTATTTCAGTATGCGGCTCGGCAGATTCTATGCTTGCTAAGCACAGCGATATTTTCATTTCGTCAAAGGTTGAGCACGAATGTTGCCCGCTGAATCTTGCGCCCACCACCAGTACCACGCTGGCTCTGGCTATCGGCGATGCCGTCGCCGTCGCCCTCATGCAGGAGCGGGAATTCAGTACAGAGCATTTTGCTTTTTATCACCCTGGGGGGTCATTGGGCAGAAAACTGTTGCTGACGGTTGAGAAAGTCATGCGCGGCGGGGAAAAAGCCTGCCTGTTAAGCCGCGACACGACCATACTTGACGCGCTGTTCACCATGACGCGCCACCTTTCCGGCGCGGTGCTTATTGTTAATCAACAAAATGCGGTGGAAGGTATTATTACCGACGGTGATATTCGTCGCTACGTGATGTACAACAACCTTTTCCTGCAGGCAGCGGTAGTGGAAATAATGAACCCTTGTCCCGTCTGTATTCACCAGCACCAACTTGTCGATGAAGCCCTCAGCATCATGGAACAACATCAGCCAGGCCCCATCACCGTGCTCCCCGTACTTAACGATCTCAACCAGGCTGTCGGTCTGCTGCACCTCACTGACCTGCTGAACATACGGCCTGTACCTGACGCCATATAGACATAAAAATACATTTATATTGAATATAAATTCATTTTTTGGCATGGTTATTTGACGTCGGGAAACGGCGATTTAAAACAATATTGACAGACGGGAGCAACACGCATGAAAAAGTTACTGTTAGCCGCAGTGTTCGCAACAGCCGCATTCAACGTGGCCGCGGCAGAAAAAATCAACTTCGGCTCTTCGGCAACCTACCCTCCTTTTGAATCTCTGGATGCCCGTAATCAGATCGTCGGTTTCGATATCGATTTGGCAAAAGCATTATGCAAACAAATGCAGGCCGAATGTACGTTCACCAACCACGCCTTCGACAGCCTTATCCCTTCGCTGAAGTTCCGTAAATACGATGCGGTCATTTCCGGCATGGACATCACGCCGGAGCGAGCAAAACAGGTCGCCTTCACCAACCCGTACTACGCCAACTCGGCGGTGGTGATTGCGAAAAAAGGCCAGTTTAGCTCGCTGGACGATCTCAAAGGCAAGCGTATCGGGATGGAAAACGGCACCACGCACCAGAAATACCTGCAGGATAAGCATCCTGAGGTGAAAACCGTCTCCTACGACAGCTACCAGAACGCAATTATCGACCTGAAAAATGGCCGTATTGACGGGGTATTCGGCGATACGGCCGTGGTGAATGAGTGGCTGAAAACCAACCCTCAGCTGGGCACCGTAGGCGAGCATGTGACCGACGCACAGTACTTTGGCACCGGTTTAGGGATTGCGGTTCGCCCGGATAATCAGGCGCTGTTGAAGAAGCTGAACGACGCGCTGGCGGCGATTAAAGCAGACGGGACGTACCAGAAGATCGGTAACGAGTGGTTCCCGCAGTAAGTTTGTTCTCACTCCGGGCCGCTCCTTCGTCACAAATATGTTTTATGTAAGGCCCGCTAAGATTCCGTTCACCTCAAGTACAAGCTCATATGCTATCACCGAGCGTAGTGAACGTGTCCGGGGGATAACGCCATCCCCCGGACAGCCCCGGCGCCCGGCGAGCTCATCGCCGCTGAAGCGGTAAACCCACCGGCTATCACCCAAACATTCGGGGTCGTTCGCGA
>NZ_DASYBS010000008.1:0-15166 GCF_036500665.1 Cedecea sp. | reverse complement strand
ATTGTCATCCCGCGCGGCAAGCTGACCATTTGCCCAGTCCCATGTGGCACGGGTATTGATGTTGTTATCCCGCGCGGTAAACTGATTAGCGAGCCATGTGCTCAGCCAGCCGCCCCAGATTTCGCCATTGATATTACCGCCCGGCTCGAAAATTGCCCCGCCTGCATACACGCTGGCACCTGCATGAATGGAGCCGTTCGCGGTAAAGGAGTTATCATTGGGGTTAAACATCCAGATATGGTCGCGTCCCTGGTCATCGAGAATATGAATACAGCCGGAAGGAAAATCATTTTTTCCGGAGACCAGCACCCCGTAGCTGATGGCGGCCTGATATCCGGTACCCGACGTCTGCACGGTCGCTTTGGTCATAGGCAGATACACGTTCCCGTTGGCGCTGTAACCGGCAGAATAAAACAGGGCACGCCGGTCAGCCAGCTGGCTCTGAAAGGCACCGCCCCCGGGCCACGCACCCTCTTTTGTTGAATAGTGATCCGCATTATCGAGCCAGGCCACCTCGCCGCCCGCAGTGGGTACGGCCGCGACATCAGCGGCAGCCAGTGAAATATCACCGTCCAGTTTCTTGTTATTTACCGTGCGTGTGACCGGCACAAATTCCTTAACGTCATGCGTCGCAATATCCCCCAGTGCGAGGTTTTTACGCGCCCTGGCTTTATCCGGCACATCGGCCAGATTGCTTGTTTTGAGCAGGCGTGTTCCGGCATTCTCATTCGCAGCAGTTCCCACGGCCACAGCGGCTTTAACGGCCTTCGGCGTGGCGGCCAGCGTCTCGCTGTCGCTGTCAGTGGCGCTACTCAGTTGCACAAATCCCTTCGCCTGTAGCGTACCGTCAGGGTGATTGCGTGATTTGGCGTGTTTATCGAGCGCATTATCAACGTACTCTTTGGTTGCCATCACTGTGGAGCTGTCGACCTGTAGCTCGACCGCGGCGATATTGCTGACCGCAATCACCATACGCACCGTCTGGACGCGTCCGGAACCCTCAGCAAGCAGCGGCTTGTAACTCTCGGCCATACTGGCGACCGCGATGAGCACACCCTCGCTGTCATAAAGACCGAGCTCCCGCGTCCAGAACCCGCCCACCTCCGGCGGGATAATCAGCTCGGCCACCACGCAGTTGGCATATTGGGGGTGCGGCGTAATGCTGTTAATAAGTGCCCGCCACACTTCGTGTACCAGGGCGGTTTGCTCCGGCTTCGGTTCGGGAAGCGTGCCGTCACCGTCACCTACCGCCATCGTGGTAAAGATAACCTTCTTCCCGTCAGGGGGCAGACCCGCGGCCAGCTTTTCCACCCCGGCATCGGTGAGGATAGTTTTAAATTTCTGACTCATATCATTAGCTCCATTTTGGGGTAAATCGTCACAATCTCACCGTCGTAATACGTGCCGCTGACGTACAAATCACCCGGAATTTCCTGCATGATATTGAGGCCAGTCAGGTGACGGCTTGCGGCTCTGGCATCGGCGATGAGCCGCTCCATTTCCTGATACATTTCCTCCGTGATGCCGCTTTCCAGCACGCCAATATCTAGGCGAAAGGTGCCGGGCATGTCATCGGTTTCCCACCACTCAGTAACCTTAAGCATGTAGCCAAGCGGCTCGACCACACGCCGGATAGCGCCAATAGTCCCTTTACGCCGGTGGATGAAATACGCGGTACGCACCACGTTTCGCTTTGTTGCCACGGTCCAGCTCTCATCCCACCGGTCAACGGAAAACGCCCACGCCAGATACGGGAGCAGGCTCATCGGGCAGGTGTCTGGGTTCCAGAGCGTACGCAGCTGAATCGGGATCCTCGCGATATCAGCCAGGGCGCGGGCGGCGGCGACCTCCAGCGGCGACGAGCCCACCGGCAGCAGGCGGCTGTCACTCATCAGAGCCCCCGTCTTTCAGCGCGTACGCGGTGCAAAAAGAGGCCTGATGCCTGGCGAGCACGATATCGGCCTGAGGGGAGGTGAGCTCGACACGCTGCACCCCTTCAACATGCAGCGCGCCATAAATGGCCGACAGTCGGATATCCCGCCCGAGGCGATGCTGTGCCGTGATATAACGCTGAATTTGCTTCTCAGCGGCGGCTTTAATCGGGGCTGCTTCGGGGCCAGGGAAAAAATACAGTGTGGCGTCAATCTGGTAGGGAACAATCTCAGCAGCCTGCACGGTGACCCGGTCAGCCACCGGGCGCACGTCCTCGTCATTAAGCGCGCGGGTCACAGCGGCAATCAGGTCAGCACCTGCCGTGCCATTGCCCTCGCGTGACAGCACGGTCACGGTCACACACGCCGGGGACGGACTTTCGACCGCGATATCGGCAACCCGTCCGTCGGCGCTCAGGCCGTGATATTCATACGCCCCGACCGGCCCCGCCACGCTCATTCCTTCAAACGCCCGCTGCGCGCGTAGCCGCAAGTCACTGTCAGACTCCATCACGGCAGGCGTCGGCGGGATGGTCGTATCGTCTGCCGGTCTCAGTACCAGACGGAACGTATTGTTGTTTGCGGCCATCACATCGAGGTCATTGCCTCTGGCATACGCCAGCATGACCGCACGGGCGGCCTCATTAACGCGCTGACGCAGGATCACCTCGCGGTAAGCGTTCTCCTGCAGCAGCTTAACGATGGGCTCCGATTCCAGTTCAAGCGTGCGCGCGATAGCGTCCTGCTGGTCTTCCGGGTACAGCGAAATTAGCGTCGCTTTGCGTTCGGCCAGGATGGTTTCAAAATCGAGCGCCTCAACGATTTCAGGCGCGGGAAGCTGGCTCAGATCAATAGTTGGCATCGGTTCATCTCAGAGGAATGGACAGGGAAAGGCTTGCGCCCGTGTCGGTAAATTCGCCGGTGATATCGACGACCATTTCGCCGTTAAACCGGGTCTCAAACGTGATGCCGGTCAGCCTGACGCGCGGCTCCCATTTCAGGACAGCCATGTAGCAGGCGGCGCTAATTTGCAGGCGCAGCGCGGCGTTTTGTGGCTGGTCAGTCAGGGCAGACAACAGAGAGCCATACTGGCGCCGCATCACGCGCGAGCCGACAGGGGTGACAAGAATGTCCCTGATGCTTTGCCGGATGTGCTCTGCGTCGCTGATGCTCAGGCCGGTCGCCTGATCCATGCCGGGATACCGGGCGGTCATTGGATGTCCTCCGTCCAGTCGCTGCCGCGCTGGACGCCACCGTGAGCGTGTTTATCAACCTGCACGCCGTTGGAGGTGAACGTGCCGCCGGAATGCGCGATATTGCCGCCCATCTTCCCGCCTTTCTGCACGTCCAGCGTGGCGCACGTTAGCTTATTAGTGCAGACCACCTCCGGCGTATCGAGCGTGACGCGGGTGTCGGCTTTTACTGTCACCACCGGCACCGAAGCGGTGAGAGATTCAGACGCCGTGATATCAGCGGTTTTAATCCCGCTCACAGTCAGGGCGCTCGTTTCGGGTTCGTACTCAATCACCGCGCCGTCCGGGAACGTAATATGCAGCGCATCGGCGGAGGCTGAGGGGGCGGGATTGTCGTCGGAATAAATGCCCGGCAGAACAAACGCCGTATCGAGCTCACCGCCCACGGCCAGGATAATCACCTGTTCGCCGATAGAAGGAGCCCACCATGTACGGGAACGCCCTGCGCGTTGCGCCAGCCATTGCAGCCAGTCGGTCATATTGCCGCCGGTCTGGACGCGACAGCGCCCCGTTTCCGTGTTGACTTCAACAACGACACCGGTGCGGATGAGATTGCGCAGCGTGCGCGCCAGTTCCTGGATATTTGCGAGAGTATTCATAGGGGAAAGGATGCCGCCGGGGCTGTCCGGCGGCAATCGGGCGGGGTTTTGTCAGCGCTGGTACAACGGTTATTCAGAAAGGTGACGGATTATCTCCTCCTCAACGAGCTGGCTATCATCCGCACTGAAGCCGAGGAGCGGGCGCGCCGGATACTGGATTTCACGCGCTGCCGGGTTGGGCTTATCCTTTAACCCCTCCTGATGCACGCGCGCCATACGTTGAACTCTGCCAACAAACTCCACGACCGCGGCCTCATTGTTGCCGGTGGCTTTCATAAAGCGATTCGTGCGCAGCTTCGCAAACATTTCCCGTTTAATGCGGCCTTTCTTGCTTCTCACCGGCTGACGCTTTCGGGCAGCGTAAGGCCTGCCGTCGGGGTCTTTCTGCGTCTTTATCCGCTGCTGTTGCCGGGTGCGTAGCTTTTTAGCGATTTCCCCGGCCATCTTGCGGCGGCCAGCCGGTGACAGGTTCGCAATCAGCGCCGCGAGCTTGTCGTCAAAAGGTTTGAGCTCACTCATTCCATTCACTCACCAGGTCACCGTGAACCCAGAGTTGCACCGGCCGGGTGACCGGATCGGGGCGCAACGGTTCCGGCGCATAACTGACGTGCAGCGCGCCGTCACTGTCTTCTTTGACTATCGTGCGTTCACTCAGGCGCAGACTGATACTGATATCAATGCTGCTGTCGTTATTGATATCCGCATACCAGGTAAAGCCACGCTTTTGCCCTTCTGCCGTGGTCATAATATCCGGCTCATTCACGCGTACCCACGCAAGGATCGGCACCAGGAGGAAATCAATATCACTGGTGTAGTCCGTCACAATCACGTTAAGCGTGTACCGCTTCACGAATGACAGTGACGCGGCAAGTGTGGATTCAATGACACCCTCATCGGCAAAAATGCGCATCATGGCGGGGTTATTCGCCACCCCCGGCACCGCCTCAGTGAGGGCTTTTTTCAGACTGGCTTGCTTGTGCATCAAGATTATCCTGACAGTTTTTCACCGTTTCGACCTGGGCGGCGCAGCTCACCCAGGCGCTTTCGAGCTGGCGATTATCCGCGAGCAAATCGCCGTTAATGTGGAGCTGACTGGCCGGGAGTCTGCACAGCGCCACTTTCGGACAGCCATTGTAAATAATCGGCGGTGGTGTCAAAGGCGGGGCGCTCGTGCAGCCGGATAACATCATCAGGTAAAGCAGTGTCATACCATTCGCGAAGGGCTTTATTTTCATTGAGTAGCCTCGTAATTGTGTTACTTCGACGTCCGGCCAGCGCCTCAGCCGCCGCCAGTTTGTCCCTCAAATCCACCTGCGCACGCTCATTACCGTCGGCTATTCCGGCGGCAACCCTGAGCTGATTTTTCAGCATGGTGATTTGTGTTTTTTGTTCACCGGCGATGCGGTTTGCTTTCTCAAATGAACGGGCGATCGTGCTGTTTTCATGGCGCATCCACCACAGCCCGAGCCCGGCCAGAACAAGAAGGATAATCAGCGTTCTCATGCCACCACCCCGCCAGCCTGGCGATACACAGCAACCAGTGATTCGGGGCTGTGCTCGCGCTGGCCATAACCGGCACCCGGTAGCGACGCCCAGATAGTGCGGCAGCGGGAAATCGCGCGCTCAATACGTCCCTGCCGGATATCCTCCAGCGCACTGCGCTCCCGGATAAGCTGAATGGCGAGCTTGTCCTGCGACAGCGGGCTAAAGTCGGGCAACCCGAGCTGTTTTTGATAGTGCGGCCAGAATAAATAAAGCTGCTGGTAACGCCCGGATGCCGTGGATTTTTCCCCGCGACGATTAAATATTTTTGCTGGCTTACCGCTGGCGAACGGATGATCGCGATAGTCGTTAAAAATCTCCGGCTTACCATCCATCCCGGTGACAATCACGTCATAGCCGCGATTTTTCGTCAGTGGGTGGGTGGCGGTTCCCTCTGAGTACGCCAGCATATCGAGGAATGCGGCAATGTTTGGGTGTGCATTAATGACAGGCATCCTTCTCCCCCTTCTGAGATTTGAAACGGCGCTGAATAGCGATTTCAATCACCTGATAACCGGCAATGCCAAGCATTGAGCCCACGCCACAGACTGCCGGAAGCGACATGTCCGGGAACTGAACCAGCCCCACCCCGGCCACCATCGAGACAAAACCGCCCAGCAACATGCGCCCGATAAACAGGCGCGGGGTAATAGGTTCACCACCGGCCAGCACCTTGCCAACAACAATCATCATTCCGATCACAAACAGTGACAGGACACTTTTCTCACCCTCAGTCATGCTCTAATCCCACAGGTTGATAGTTTCAGTTACAGGTGCGGCCTCAACATCCGGCAGCTCAATCCCGGTGCCGTGGGGTAATACCACGCCGAGTTCAGCCAGCCCCGGATTAGCAACCAGCACCGCCTCAAAAACGCCCTCAGTGCGCCCGTAGTACCGGGCGCAAAGTGCATCGAGGGTGTCGCCCTGCTGCGCAATCACTCTCATCAGATTTGCCCGATGATGCAGCGTGACTTACCCTGGACGCGGGAAACCGCCCAGCGCATATCGCGCCACATCTCATCGATTGTGCTCTCGATGCTGTCGGCTTTTTTATCGCCTTTGGCGCTCGCATCCACGCCGCGATAACTCTCGTAAAGCTTCGCGGTCGTCATGGCACAAACGGCCTGCTTATAGTAAAAACAGCGCACGCTCTCACCGTCGATTTTGTCGGCAGGAACGTCGGCCAGCGTCGGGAAACCGAGTAAAATTTGTTCCTCGCGGTACGCCTGTAATTCGGCGTTGGTTTCTGCCATGCCGTCGATAATCGCGGAGCGTAAGCGCACTGCTGTCACGGTATTCTCGAGTCGTAACAGCTCACGGATCCGCACGGGCTCAACATCCGGGAAAAACGCCGTGTTGGTGATAACGGCCTCCGGCACCGGTCGGGCGGGGATAACCACACCAGGCCCGACCGGCACCGCTTCCGGCTTACTGATAATCACTGTCATGACAACCTCTGTATCAGGTGGGCGGTGGACGCCGGTCACCGATTCGGTGAAACACCGACTTTGACCAGCGTGCCGCCCGGCGCGGGGCGCTTTCGGTTATGCGGTGATTTTCTTCGGGCGACCTCGTCCTCGTTTCACCGCTGAATCTTGTTGTTTTGCCGTGTTCTTTCTCGCCGGAGCCTTAGCCGCTGGCGGTTTTTTCGGGGTTGCCGGTTTGGGGGCGAGTTCTCGCGTCAGGCGCTCAATGTCCTTGCGTACCCCGGCGTTGCTGTCGAGCTGCACCGCACGGTTCAGGTGTGCCAGCGCGGCGGCAGGGTTACCGGCATCACGCAGCGTCAGGCCTGTGACCTTGTGCAACCGGGCCCTCACCTCGTCGGGCATATCGGCATCGTGAACCAGCTCAAGCACGTCAGGCAGCAGCGAGACGTCAACCGGCTGACCGCCGTCACGGGCACGCAGCGCAGAGAGGGCAAACTCTTCGGCCAGCATGTAAGGGGCGGTGCGTGCATGGCCATCAGGGGGCGCCAGCCTGTATCGCAGCGCATAACGGGCAATTTCCAGCGCGGCAGCCAGTTGACCCGCATCAAGCCGCCAGAGCATGACGGTCATAAGAATGTCGTCCTGCGCGCCAGTGCCGTTCTCAAGCACGCCGGTTACCCAGGGGTGATAAAACGGCAGCAGCTCCGCTTTTTTCTTCGCTTTCGCCTCTCTGGAACGAATGTTTTTTAATGTCCGACGGTCTGCGGCCAGCCTGACGAGCATTTGCTCGTAGGGAGTGGCATGGCGCAGCGGTGCATTGACCCGCTGCGCAGCCTGGCTGGCCGAGACCCGCATCACGTGACGTTGTGCGGGGCTAAGCATGGCTCAGGCGTCCTTCTTGTCGGTGCTGTTTTCATCGACCGGCGCTGACTGCGGTGCCGGGGCGGTCAGCTGCTGGAATGCTTTCACCATTTCAGCCGCGAATACGCTCGCGCTGGTCTGCTCAACAGTCGTCGGCTCTTCCGGCTCAAGGATCTCAATGTTTTCAATCAGGCAACCGGCGGCGTAGTCCTCGATAACAAAATCGACTTTCACCTGCTCGTAATTTTCCACCTGGTCGAGTTTCGGGTTTTCCACGATATGGCGGCGGTGACCGTCCTCGTAGAGATAGATGGAAATGTTATCCAGCGGGGTGATAAATACTGCATTAGCCGGGAAGAACGGCGCGCGCACCGCCTGGAGCTGGCCGATCGTTTTCTGGCTGATAATCAGCTCCCCGGCCAGCGCTTCGCTGTTCGGCTGGAATTTGTTAATCATCGGGAAATACTTGTCGGTCAGAATGCGGCGGCCACAGATGACAACCAGCTCCGGGTTTTCACGGTGGACTTCATCAATCAGGGTTTCGTGACCGTCCATCACCATCGAGTCCAGGTTGGCGTAATGACCGCCTTTACCCACCTTAATCGTGTCGGAAATCACTGTGCCGTCAGCGTCAGTCACGTTATGCATTACGCGCTCCGGCGCGTCGTTACGGTACTTCTGCAGCCAGCCGACAGCCACATCCTGCAGCAGCGGGTTTTGCTTGCGGTCAGAGGTCGCCGCGCGGGTCACGCCGTTAAAGCCGATGGTGATGTAGTCCAGCGCCTGGCGCTTAACGATGGCGTTACGAATACGGACCTGGAAATCCTGATAACGCGCCCAGAGGTCGAGCTTGTTGTATTTCAGGTTGTAGTCAAAGTTCACCGGTTTACAGAAGTAGCGGTAGGCGTCGAGCTTAGAAAAATCCGCGGTCTTACGTTCGACGCCGTTGTCGGTGTCTGCCGTACTGGCAATGGAGCCGTTGACATCAATGCCCACTTTTTCCTCGGTCAGCTCACGCACCACAACCATGTTAATCAGTTGCAGAAATGACGAGGATTGCTGCACCTTATCGAAAAGGGTTTGCGTCACCGACGGCTCGACGGTGAATTTATTGCCCAGGTCGGCAACCCCCACACCGTTTAATTCGGCGATACGGCTCAGGTACTGGTTGAACTGGAAACGGGTCTCTTTACGCATGGGTTTTTATTCCTGTTTTAAAAATAGGTGCGGCTCTGGATCAGTGCTGATTTAAACGCGTGATTCAGCAGTCGGTCAGCGACTGAGACGCGCCGTCACCGCCGGTGCTTAATGTGCGGCGCTTCTGAGTCCTGCTCTCGGTGTTGTCCAGAGTATTCGTCAGGGCGCTGAATCTCTGGCTGGTTGCGGTGACCTGTTCGGTCACGGTTTTTTTGAGCCCGGCAATTTCAGCCTCAAGCTTGCCGAAACGCGTGTCGGCATCGTCGCCGGACTGCTGGACACGCTCGGCAATGACCGTCACCGCCTCATGCACATCGTTAAAACGTGCGTCGTCGCTGGCCTGTTTGCGGCTGAAAATGTTTTTTACCGAGTCGGTAATTTTGTTGAGCAGGGTGTCCGGGACCTCTTCAAACTCCAGCTCGGCCAGGGTGGCGACAGAGAAGAGGTTTTCAGGACTGGCCTTGAAGCGGTTGAGCGGGTTGTGTTTTGCATTTCGGCAGAACCGGAGATATTCAGTACCAAGGCTTGCCGGATCATCGGTCACCGCCAGACCAGCCAGATAGCATTTGCCGGTTTTGGCAAAATTTGGCTCAATTTCGATGGAGGTGTAAACCTTCTGCCCTTTGGCAACGATTTCGACCAGGTTATCAAGCGGGGCGATTTTGCCGTACAGCGCCAGCTTGCCATTCAGCGCGGAATCATCGTCGATGGTTTCGGCTTTCAGCTCCACCACGTCGCCGTAGCGTTGAAACTCGCCGGACGGCAGCAGGCCGCGAATGTGCTCAAGGTTGATACGACAGCCATAAACGCGAGGATCAAAGGTGTCTGCCATTTGCTGAATATCAACGGCGCTGATGTCGCGCCCGTCACAGGTATCGCCCTCAACAGCGAGACGGAAAAACTTAGAAACGACTTTCTTGGCCATGTTCAGGAGTCCTGATTGTGGGTGATGGGTTAGGGCTTAGTTTCCCGACTCCGACCCACGCCAGCCACCCGTTAAGGAAGTGCAACGCCTGACACAACAGGGGCTTAGCGAATAAGCCCACCCGTTTCTTTAGCCTTGCCCGGGTATTAACAACGGCGAGGCATTCATGACCATCACGACCGACACATCCATCCTCAGCGACCCGCGACGGCAGGCGGCGCTTTTGTACTGGCAGGGGTTTTCCGTGCCGCAAATCGCAGAAATGCTGCAAACTAAACGCCCCACGGTGCAGAGCTGGAAACAGCGTGACCAGTGGGAGGAAACCGCACCGCTAAACCGGGTTGAAAGCACGCTTGAAGCGCGGCTGATTCAGCTTTATGCGAAGTCCGACCTGAGTGCGCACGACTTTAAAGTCGCTGACTTTCTCGCGCGGCAAATGGAGCGGCTGGCGCGCGTGAACCGGTACGGCCAGACGGGGAACGAGGCTGATTTAAATCCGAACGTGGCGAACCGCAACAAAGGGGATCGCAGGAAGCCGAAAAAGAACCATTTCAGCGAAGAAGCGATAGCGAAACTGGAGGAACTCTTTTTCGACCAGTCTTTCGGGTACCAGTCAGAGTGGTACAGAGCAGGGCTGGCGCACCGTATTCGCGATATTCTCAAATCCCGCCAGATTGGTGCGACGTTCTATTTCGCACGTGAGGCCCTGCTACATGCGCTAAAAACCGGCCACAATCAGATTTTCCTTTCGGCCAGTAAAACGCAGGCGTATGTGTTCCGCGAATACATCATCCAGTTTGCGCGACAGGTCGAGGTTGACCTGAGCGGTGACCCGATTGTCATCGGTAACAACGGTGCAAAACTGATTTTTCTTGGCACCAACTCAAACACTGCACAGAGTCATAACGGCGACCTGTATGTCGACGAGATTTTCTGGATCCCGAACTTCCAGCGGCTACGCAAAGTCGCCTCGGGCATGGCCTCTCAAAAGCACCTGCGCACGACCTATTTTTCGACCCCCTCCTCTCTCGGTCACGGCGCCTACCCGTTCTGGTCAGGGGAGCTTTACAACAGAGGGCGCGCCAGCGCCAGTGAGCGCGTGGAGATTGATATCAGCCATACCGCGTTAGCGCGGGGTGTCGCCTGCGCCGACGGGCAGTGGCGGCAGATTGTCACCATTGAGGATGCGCTCGCCGGGGGCTGTACCCTGTTTGACCTGGACACCCTTAAACGCGAAAACAGCGCTGACGATTTTCGCAATCTGTTTATGTGCGAGTTTGTCGACGACAAAGCGTCAGTGTTTCCGTTCGAAGAGCTGCAGCGCTGCATGGTCGACAGTATGGAAGAGTGGGAGGATGTTGAGCTGTTCGCCGACCGGCCATTTGGTCACCGTGTGGTGTGGATTGGCTACGATCCGTCACTGCGCGGGGACAGCGCCGGTTGCGTGGTCATCGCGCCGCCGGTTGTCGCCGGGGGGAAATTCCGCATTCTTGAGCGCCACCAGTGGAAGGGCATGGACTTTGCCACACAGGCTGAGTCAATCCGCACACTCACGCAAAAATATAACGTGGAATACATCGGCATTGACGCCACCGGCCTAGGCCAGGGTGTTTATCAGCTCGTGCGCTCGTTCTACCCGGCAGCGCGTGAAATTCGCTACACGCCCGAAATGAAAACCGCGATGGTGCTCAAGGCAAAAGACACCATTCGCCGTGGCTGTCTGGAATACGACGTCGGCGCGACCGACATCACGCAGTCGTTTATGTCCATCCGCAAGACCATGACCAGCAGCGGGCGCAGCTCCACGTATGAAGCCAGCCGCACCGAAGAGGCAAGCCACGCCGATTTAGCCTGGGCAACTATGCACGTATTAATCAACGAGCCACTGACCGCCGCCAGTGGCCAGCCATCATCCTCAATTCTGGAGTTTTACTGATGCGCTATGAATTTACCGGCCTGCAGGCCGCAACATTAAAAATCATGCTGGACAATATGGGCTTTGAATATCAACGTCGCTGGTATCTCTCTTCGCAACGCACCCGCCATATCACGAAAACCCGTCAGTGCGGGGCAGACTGGTATTTTTCGCTTGAGGCTCTGATTGATGCGATTGAAACCGGGCGTAATCAATATTTTCTCGCGCCCGGCGAATCACTGGCACCGGCACAAAATCAGCGCCAAATCATTCAGTTTGCTGCGCTGGCTGGCACAAATATAAATCCTGACGATACCGTTATTCAGCTATCAAATGGTGCAGAAATTCGCTTTTGTGGTGATGACTGTCTTTTTGCCGCGTGCAGCGGCAACGCTTATGTCAGTGAATACGCATGGTCTGAAAATCCGGGCAGGTTGTTCAACATTGCAAAAGGAATTTCAGCGCATAAAGATGCTCGCTTTACTGCGTACACCACGCCATCACCCAATGATGAGGCATACGCGCTATGGGCTAAAGAATCCCCGGCACATCAACAACGCCTTTCTGCTGAGGATGCGTTCCGGCAGGGCTGCAGCATTCTCGACCTCCCGAAAATCAAAGCTGAATTATCACAGGACGATTTTGATTTATGTTTCATGGCCATCTGGCCACAGGAAAAAAATAAGGTGACCAGATGAGTAAGCGAAACAAACGCCAGCGCCCGACGAAAGCGCAACAGCACACCGCTGCCCCTTCCCGGAGTATGGAGGCATTTACCTTCGGGGAGCCAACAGCGGTACTGGATCGCCGCGAAATCCTCGACTATCTGGAATGCGCCAGTAATGGCAAATGGTACGAGCCGCCGGTGAGTTTTTCTGGCCTGGCAAAAACGATGCGCGCCGCTGTGCACCACAGTTCACCGATTTACGTTAAGCGTAATATTCTGGTGTCAACGTACATCCCGCACCCGAAGCTGTCGAGTCAGGATTTTAGCCGCCTTGTGCTGGATTTTCTGGTGTTCGGGAATGGTTTTCTGGAAGAGCGGCAGAGCATCACCAACAAGGCGCTGCGCTTTGAGACGTCACCGGCCAAATACACCCGGCGTGGCGTGGCAGAGGATACCTACTGGTTTTTGCAGGACTTCAACAAACCGCACCAGTACACCCCCGGCACGGTGTTTCACCTGATGGAGCCTGATATTAATCAGGAGCTCTACGGGATGCCGGAATACCTCAGCGCATTAAATTCAGCCTGGCTGAATGAGTCGGCGACGCTGTTCCGTCGCAAGTATTACCAGAACGGCGCGCACGCGGGTTACATCATGTATGTGACCGACGCGGCACAGAGTAGCACCGACGTTGAAGCTCTGCGCCGGGCGATGCGTGATTCGAAAGGGCTCAACAATTTTAAAAACCTGTTTTTCTACGCGCCGAACGGAAAAGCGGACGGCATTAAAATCGTTCCGCTCAGCGAAGTGGCAACCAAAGATGATTTTTTCAATATCAAAAAAGTCAGCGCTACCGACCTGCTTGACGCGCACCGGATCCCATTCCAGTTGATGGGGGGAAAACCCGAGAACATTGGCTCCATGGGTAATATTGAGAAGGTGGCAAAGGTTTTTGTGCGTAACGAACTGACCCCATTGCAGGCGCGCTTTATGGAGCTTAACGAGTGGGCGGGGGAGGATATCATCAGATTCAAAAAATACTCGCTTGAGGACGATTAACCCCTCCATCACAGCCGCCTGCGGGCGGCATTTTTACACCGCCCCTCAGACCGCCAACCCCCACACACCGCCCGCACACAATTCAACGCCGCAGTGCCGCGTTCAGGCCGAATAAATAATAATTAAATACCTGCCTCAGCGCGCAATGCTTTCCCCGCCACGCCTGCCCGCTTTATGGGTGGGTTTTAATGCAGTTGCATGAGCAGGCCGGAGGCGCGCCAGCACTGGTGCGGTTGGTCTCAGAGTTAATTCAGAAGCGCATGCGAATACATGCAGGTAATGCAGGCAGAGCTTTGAATCTCATTAAAGCGCTTCTATTTCACTTCGTAATAAATATTTTTTTCCTGATCCAGCCCTCTATTACCGCTATCAGCGAGGTCGGCAATAATACTCATCGCTAACTTCAAATCCGCCGGTTTGCAGTTCGCAATTAATGACACTTCAGCAATGAATTGCACGCAGGCCAACCTATGTTGAGTTTTGCGGTATTGCTCCTTAATCATGAAAACTCCTTATTAATATTTGCTGGTTTTTTATATGATGATGTGAATTCATGAAGTATATCTAGCACATCCGGTCACGATCTCCCGAGTCTGAAGAAAACAATGGTGTGCTTAAACTATATTAAGTACTCTGGAAGAACAGATTGCAAAAAATGAAACTGAAATACCTATACATATCAGTAGATTAACTGGATTATAATTTGCAGAATGTTTCTCTCGAGCACTTAGGCAGAGAATCCCCATTATTTACTGAATAAATAACTTGCTCCTGAGATTAATCACAAGACGTTAATAGAATTATCTTCTGGTAACGAATGAGCTATTACCTCAAGCTGTTCCTAGGGATAGTACTATTACTAGACCTTGGTACTGTGACGAAGATCACTTGTTGCTCCGATTACACACCAGTTGTGCAATACCTGAAAATTTCACACATCAGCTGTATAAAATGAACTCTTACGAACTGTTTACAATTTCTGCCATTCGCCATAACATGCAAGCCAGAGCAATAAGTTTCCAAACTTTGTCAGACAAAACTGGCATCAGTATGCCACGACTGCGTCGCTGTATGGCCTTTTGGTCACCACAGTCGCTTACGCTTAACGATTTGGGGAAAATATACGAGGCACTGGATATTACACCTGACGTTCAAAACCATCCTGAGCTGGCAATGCTTAGTGATGATACAAAGTCTAAGATTTGTGCGTTGATAAGGTCGGTCAGAATAGAATAATGTTCTACATTATATCGTGTAAAATACGTGACCGGTAAGTATGGCGGTGAGTTACTATTTTATTTAATCTTGGCTAAGATTATATCTGGTAGTAATATTTTAACATCTGTTCTGGTGGTTGGGTGCTAATATCATACTTTCTGCCTTGAGGAATTCACAAACAACTCATCATTACTGAAAATTCGATGTCGGTGAGTTGGAAATACAACCTTTGGTTTATGAGTAATATTAAGCTAATTATTGTCGATGAATTTAAGCTCAACCGCAAGTGATTGCTTAGGGTTATGCAGGTGGATCACTTGAGTTATTGTTCTTTTTGTATAAATAAAAATCAATTTTGCATAAAATCCCTGGTAATGCCTTCAATCGATAGAATTTTCTGGTAATCTTCCGGTATTTGAGGTTTTTCTTTGGTTACTGTTCATTGCCCTCGATGCCATTCAGACGAAGTTTATCGCCATGGCCGCAGTTCTTCCCAACACGAACGCTTTCGTTGCCGGACATGTGGCCGGGTTTTCCAGCTGGCCTATACCTATGAAGCCCGAAAACCCGGT